>NZ_JCAJRU010000349.1:0-3641 GCF_059447605.1 Paenibacillus sp. N119s
TCCCTTTTCTCCCATGGCTTCCATCGCATTACGCGATAAATTAAGCAGCAATTGCTTGATTTCCTTAGTGTTCAGATGCAGCCTTGTCACATGGTCCTCCAGCTTTAACTCAATCGTCTGTCCCCTCAGGTTCGCATCTGCCCACAATAAAGGCGTTAGTTCACGAATGATATCGTGCAGATGGCACTGCTCCTTCTCGACAATCCGGTTCTGGGCCAGAGAAAGAAAATCATTAATAATCCCGTTCGCCCGATCCAGCTCCTCCATCACGATGCGGTAATAATTGCCTAGAGAATCAGGGCTTTTTTCGCGCATAAGTTGTAAAAACCCGCGCACAACTGCCATCGGATTACGGATTTCATGAGTAATGCCTGCGGCCATCTGTCCGACCAGACTTAGCCTCTCGAAATTGCCCAGCTCGCTGCGCAGTGTCTCCAGCTCTGTGATGTCCTGCAAGGCGATAATTACACCTGTCGTTTGATTGATATGCTTATCCCGAATAGGGAGGAAACTGGAGAAGAATACTTTGGGAGATACATTGATTAGATCAGCACCTGCTTCTCCTTCCAACGCTTTCGCAACCCGTTCGTTGACTACAGGCGAAGTACAAAAACCGTACAACGAGTTTAAAGGACGACCTACTACCTCAGGCAACGTAATATAGGGATCGAAGTCCCGGTAGAGTTCCAGCATTGTTTTGTTCATATGTATAACTCGTTCTTCGTTGTCCAAAGTAACCAGAGATAATGGCATCAAATCCATGACTTGACGCAGCTTATCCACTTCGGTTAAATATTTGCTCGTAAACTCAGTTACATTTCGCCGCAGCGTCAGTTTCTCAAAGGAATTATGCATCAGACTTACGACTGCAAAACTCGCCAATACACCTACAGCAACATCCCATAACGTTGTAAGTAGATCAGGAATGTAAATTGAAATGTTCTGTTTGCCCCATAATAGCGGTAACAAAGCCTTAAGCAGCATATCAGCCACAACGTATGTGAAAATCAGGAGCCTTTTGTCCAACAATGTCCCTCTTTGAAAAAACTTGACATGCAGTAGCATAAAAGGAAAAAGGATAAAAGCAGTACCCACATACATTGGGGACATTTCTATCGACTTCGCTATAATCAGGACACCCGTCAATGCAGAAGCAGCGAGAACGAAGGAAGTGCGACGTGTACCGTACATGACACCCACAGCAAGGGGAATAATACCGAGATTGGAAGGTAGGCCATATGGAGGCTGGGATTGAAAGAGCGAGCATAGCAATATGGCTGGCAAGCAACACAGATAAAGTATTCCTTGATGAGGTCCGGGAAGCAGATGGCCTGCCCAAACCTTTTTCTTGTCCCCATAATCCGTTAATATAGAGAAAAAACCCGCCGATATAACGGCAAGGAGAACTTGGAGCACACTTTCCTTCAACGCAATTAACAAGGACTTCTCCCCCTCATCATCTTTCCTTGACGCCGTTAGTTGAATTAAAGCACAGGCTACAATATATTACAATATATGTGTTAAAATCCCGGTGCAGAACGACAAATTTTGCTAAATACCGGATATAGATAAAAGAATCGTTTTTACGCTATTCTCTTATCCTGAATAATATAGAAGATATACGCAGCTACCGTGCTTAGAGGCTATCTAAAGAGACGGTATTACGATATGATGAAAAATCTGTTACGCTATTCTGAATTTTTTGAAAATTTGTCGACGAAAAGGAAGAGGTTCATGACTTACGACGTTATTGTGATCGGAGGCGGCTCAGCCGGCTTAATGGCAGCGGCTGCTGCCAGCAGCGAGGGCGCCAAGGTGCTTTTAGTGGAAAAGGGAAATAAACTCGGACGAAAGCTAGGAATCTCTGGCGGAGGTCGCTGCAATGTCACGAATGCAAAAGAACTGGACGAACTCATACGTCACATTCCCGGCAATGGCCGTTTTCTCCACAGTGCCTTGGCTGCTTTCAGCAATCGGGATATCATCGCTTTTTTTGAACAATTGGGTATAGCCTTAAAAGAAGAAGACAATGGGCGTATGTTTCCAGTAACGGACAAAGCCAAAACGGTAGTCGATGCTTTGATTAATAAAGTGCGCTCCCAAGGAGTCGAAATTCGGACAAGTTGCCCTGTCCAAGAGGTGATTTACAAAGAAGGTCATACGGCTGGTGTGCGGCTGCGTTCCGGTGAAACGTTACGTAGCCGTAACGTCATTGTCGCTGTCGGGGGCAAGTCTGTCCCGCATACAGGTTCGGAAGGTGACGGCTATGCATGGGCAGAACAAGCCGGGCATACCATTACGGAACTGTATCCAACAGAGGTCCCGTTAACGTCAGGCGAGACATTCATCCAGACAAAAGAGCTGCAGGGGCTCTCCTTACGAAACATCAGCCTGACCGTATGGAATGCGAAACAAAAGAAGGTTGTCGTTCATGAAGGAGATATGATTTTCACGCATTTTGGTTTGTCTGGTCCAACTGCTTTGCGTTGCAGTCAGTTTGTCGTCAAGGGAATGAAAAAGGATAAGGTCAACACAGTATTGTTAACTCTCGATTTACAGCCCCACAAACATGCTGATGAAGTCTACCGGGAGACGCTGGAACTGGCATCGGTGGATGCTAAAAAGGCGATCAAAAACGTGCTAAAGCCTTATTTACCGGAACGCATGATTCCGTTGTTGCTTCAGCAAGCTGAACTGCGTGAGGATTTGACCTATGATCATATTCCCAAGCAGCAATGGCAAGAGCTCGCCCATCGAATCAAGGCGTTTCCCATTCGTGTGAATGGTACGCTCTCTCTCAAGGAAGCCTTTGTTACCGGGGGCGGTGTGAATTTAAAGGAAATTAATCCGAAAACGATGGAGTCCAAGCTGATGCCTGGCTTGTTTTTCTGCGGTGAGATTCTGGATATTCACGGCTACACTGGTGGCTATAATATCACGGCGGCGTTTACGACAGGGCATACAGCAGGAACGCAAGCGGCTTTAAACAAGATGCTGTAGGAGTGGGAGGCACTACGGGTAGGCTTTGATCTTACGATCGCTGTTGCTACGGGATTCTTTTGATTTTATAAAACATTTAAGCGTAAGAAGAATCCCGTGGCAAAGGCGAATGCTTCGCTTCCCAGATTCAAATCCTCCGCTTCGCTGCATACCACCACCACTGCATCCTCGTTTTTTGGGGAGATAGGAAAAGGAAATTAAAAAGACTTAAATCAGTTATATCGCTGATTTAAGTCTTTTTTGATTAATCGCGTATTGAACAATAATCATTTGTTTGACGGTTATCGGCTATTCCTAAACCTCAATAATGATTGGTAAAATCATAGGTCTTCTCTTGGTCTGGCTGTAAATAAACTGGCCCACATTATCTTTTAACATCTGCTTAATCAGGCCCCACTGACTCATTTCGATTGCTGTTAGCTCGTTCACTGTGGCCATAATCGTGTCGCGAATCTGATTCATCAGCTCTTCGGAATCCTTAACATATACAAAGCCTCTGGATATGACTTCTGGCGTTGCAAGCATTTGCTTCTCGTTTTTGCTCAGCGTCATCACAATAATCAGCATTCCGTCTGAGGCAAGTTTTTTACGGTCCCGCAATACAATATTGCCCACATCACCGGTTACCAGCCCATCTACCA
>NZ_JCAJRU010000350.1:0-3632 GCF_059447605.1 Paenibacillus sp. N119s
AGACAGCCTTTTTCTACAGCTCAATATTAACCTACTCGCTTACCCAATATAGCCAAATCTCGCTCTATACTGTCCAGTACAGCCACACGTGGATAATACCCCCACTGCTCAAAGCCAAACTTCCGCAGCAGCGCAATACTCGGCTCATTATGACCAAACACAAAACCCAACAGCGTTGTAATTCCCAATCTAGGGCATTCATCTAGCAAGTGCTGTACCAAACGGCTTCCAGTTCCGGTTCCACGAGCATCCTCATGGACATAGATGCTAATTTCCGCTGTGCTGTTATAAGCTGGACGTCCGTAAAAGGACTGAAGGCTGGCCCATCCGGCAATGGTTCCCTTTTGTCTGAGTACCCACAAAGGGCGGTGATTTTCCTCATGAGCCTCAAACCAGGGAATACGGCTCTCCACTGTAACAGGCTCCAGGTCTGCCGTGACCATTCGTCCTGCAATCGTAGAATTATAAATATCCACAATATCGGGAAGATCCTCTCTGCATGCAATTTCAATGGAAAAAGATTGGTCCTTGTTCATTATCGTATCTGCCCCCCTATTGTGGTGATTTATTTATTTATTGTACAGGACAAGCGCCCGAACAGCCATATCGAGTTGTTTTGCGGATTCGTCCCAAAGAGCCTTATAATAGGGTTTGAAGAAACGCCAACACTAGTTAACTGATATAACGACATGAGACAGGAGGTGTGCTTCGGAGTCAAGGGAATCTGAAGCAGCTTAATATGAATATTGGAACTCAAATTTTGATTTTGGAAGTCCCTATGGAATCTTTTTTTGGAAAATCGACCATTTATCCTGTACTGATCAAGGATGAGGATGGACTTACACTGGTTGACACGGGAATGCTCGGGCAATTGGAGCCACTACGCAAGGCTATTTCCGATGTAGGTGAGGATATAAGCCGTTTGAAAAGAATTATTTTAACACATCAGGATATTGATCATATCGGAAATGTTCATGCACTGCTGGACTTGCTGCCGAATATTGCCCTACTGGCTCATAAGGATGACATTCCTTATATGACAGGAGAGCGACCATTTGTGAAGCTGACGCCGGAACGCATTAATCTGATGGATGCTGCGCTCAAGCAGCAAGCAGAGGATATGGTTCGCCGCCTGCCAGACTTGCGCTTTGCTCATATTCTTGAGGACGGTGAGCATCTGCCTTATGGTGGGGGTATACAAATTATTCATACACCCGGTCACACGCCCGGACATATCAGCTTGTATGTGCCTGCACAGAAGCTGCTGTTGGCAGCAGATGAACTGCGCGTAGTCGAAGGTGAGCTGGTCGGTCCTGCCGAGTCGGCTACGCCAGATATGCCGTTGGCGCTGAAAAGCCTCGATAAGCTGACGGTATTGGATGTTGATAAGGTACTCTGCTACCATGGTGGTTACTATGATCAGAATGTACAGGCACGTCTACAAGCATTAAGTCAGACAAAAGAATAACCCATTTATAAATATAAATTAGGATGTAATAAGAGCTATAATGATTAAATGGACAGAAAGGAATGAGAATCTATGAATGATAAAATTGCCAAATTGTATGATGAACTAAAGTCACAAGCTTGGGATGGCCTACTTGTGACCGATCCCAAGCATATTTACTACCTGACAGGCTTTGCCAGTGATCCGCATGAGCGTTTTCTAGGTCTCGTGCTGCTTCGTGACCAAGAACCAGAACTGATTGTACCCGCCCTGGATGCCGAAGCAGCCCAAGCCGCTTCTTCCGTGAAGCGTATATCCACCCACACCGATACGGACAATCCATATGATCTGTTGCGCCAACGCACGGGTACTAGTGTGAAAGCATTCGCACTGGAAAAGGAGCACGTCTCCGTCCTCCGTTACGAACAATTACATACTGCCATTGGTGCGGCTCAATATGTGGACCTGGGTCCAGTGCTTCAAGAAATGCGTGTGAGAAAAACACCTGAGGAAGTACAACGTCTGAAACACGCAGCTCGTTTGGTGGAAGATGCTCTTCGTCACGGTCTAACGCATGTTCGTGAAGGGGTGACAGAAGTCGAACTGGTAGCTGAAATCGAATACCAGATGAAAAAGCTTGGGGCAGATGGTCCATCCTTTGACACTACGGTGTTGTCTGGACCCAAAACAGCCTTGCCTCATGGGGTTCCGGGGGCCCGCAAGCTGCAACACGGCGATCTGCTCATGTTTGATATGGGCGTATATTCAGGTGGTTATGCTTCGGATATTACGCGTACGTTTGCCTTTGGCAAGCTGTCGGCCGAGCTGGAAACGATTTATAATACGGTTCTTCGTTCAAACGAAGCCGGAATTGCCGCCATTCGCCCTGGAGTTTCCTGTGCATCCGTAGACCAGGCAGCACGAGCCGTTGTTGAAGCCGCTGGATATGGGCCAGCTTTTAACCATCGGGTTGGACATGGTCTTGGCATGAGTGTTCATGAATATCCATCTGTACACGGAGGCAATAGCGATCTGCTTCATGAAGGCTTCGTGTTCACCATCGAACCCGGCATCTACGTACCAGGCCTCGGAGGCGTGCGGATTGAAGATGATGTTCTGGTCACCTCCGAGGGTGTCGAAGTGCTGACCTCATTTCCGAAGGAACTAACCGTGCTGGGGTAATCTATCGTTATTCTTTGTAATTTATAGGTTAGAAGTATGAAAAAAAGAGGGGCAGCCCCAAGCCAATCATGGCTTGAGGGTTTGCCCCTCCTCTTCCATCAAACGGAAATTGCGTGCGATGTACAAAACCGGTGTACCCGCCGCAGTCAGTACAAATTTTAAGATGTAGGTGGTAAACAGCAACTCGATCCAGATCCCCCACGCATAGCCGTAAAAGGCAATACTACAGAAAATGAGGGTGTCTATAAACGAGCTGATCATCGTGCTGCCATTGCCGCGAATCCAGAGCTGATGACGCTCCGGGAAAAATTTGCGAATCCAGGCGTATAGACGCACGTCCAGCAATTGACTAACCGCATAGGCTGTCAAGCTGGCAAGCGCAAGCCTTGGCAACAATCCAAAAAGCTGCTGCATTGGTGTCTGGGCAAAATCCGTGGCAGTAGGCTCAAACAACAGCACCATCTGCATCGTGATCGTCGTCATAATCAGAGTAAAAAAGCCAAACCATACAGCTTTTCGTGCCTCTTCAGGCCCATACTTCTCATTTAGTAAGTCGCTGGCCATATACATAGATACATACATTGTATTTCCCAATGTCGTGGTAATGCCAAGCAGATCAATGGTTTTGGTTACCTGAATATTGGCCAATACAGTAGCTACGCCAATCCAGGCATACAGCCCTTTTTTACCGAACAACCGATAACATAGCAAAAAGAACATAAAATTGACGAGGACAAATGCTATCCCCCATAACAGATTAAACATGAAAGCCTCCTAGTTTTGATAGCGCGGGATGGTTGCGAACCGCGGTTCATCCGAACAAGCCGGAAAAACATTATTTTAATGTATCATAGATTAGGATTTGTGAACAGCTATAATTCACACGGTCATAAGTTCAATATAAAGAGCCGACCTTAGGGCCGGCTCTTTATATTGAGGTACACACTACACGTATATATATGCTACAGATGCGATATAAGACTGTAGTGTACACCATCCGTTT
>NZ_JCAJRU010000351.1:0-3616 GCF_059447605.1 Paenibacillus sp. N119s
TGTCTCAATATGTGAAAGGATGGGGCAAAAGCGAGCAGGGCTACAAGGATTGGATGAAGGAATATGAAACGTCAAAATAAAATTGCTGCATAACGCAAATACAAAGGCGCGCTTCGGCGCGCTTTTATCATAAGCGGGAGTGAGGGGGCACCATGAGTTCACAAGTATACACATTGGATATGAAAAAAATCAGCAAACAGTTTGCTGGTGTAGCTGCGCTGCGTGCCGTGGATTTTACGGTGCAGGGTGGCGAAATTCACGCTCTGCTAGGTGCCAACGGTGCAGGTAAAAGCACATTAATGAAAATCTTGTCTGGTGCGTATCGTTTCGATCAGGGAGCGATCGTAGTGAATGGCAAGGAACTGATTATTCGTTCACCGTGGGAAGCCAAAAGAGCCGGAATTCATTGTGTGTATCAAGAAGTTGATTCGGCGCTTGTACCTCAGTTAACCGTCGCTGAAAACATTGTAATGGACGATTTGTCTGCACCTGAGGGTCAATGGTGGGCTGCACCCGCATCCATGCGCAGGCGAGCACGTGAAGCGTTAGCACGTCTGGAAGTTAATATAAATGTCCGGCGATACGTGTCTGAACTGACGTTGGCAGAAAAGCAGCTTGTACTCATTGCACGGATTTTGACGCAGCAAGCGAATACTATCATTTTTGATGAGCCAACGGCTCCGCTGAGCGAGGAAGAAACACGACGTTTGTTCCGCACCATTCATACCCTCAAGGATGAGGGAGTAGCATGCATTCTCATCACGCACCGGTTGCCAGAGGTCATTGAGCACAGTGACCGCATTACGGTGATGCGTGACGGTGAAAAAGTGTTTACGGGGTCTGTCTCTGATTTAAGTGCAGGTGACATTGTTACGCATATGCTTGGGAAAACATTTGATGAGGAATTTCCCAAAACAGAGGTACCCATTGGTGAAACGGTATTCGAAGCAAGAGGGCTCCGTAAGGGATTGCGGGTGCACGGTGTTGATTTACAGGTCAGACGCGGTGAAATTCTGTCGATTGTGGGTTTGGTCGGTGCGGGCAAGACGGAGCTGTCACGGCTGCTTACAGGAGCAGACAAGCTGGACGAAGGGGAGTTGACCTTCAAAGGGCACTTCATTCGTTTGCGAGAGCCTGCGGACGCGGTAGCACAAGGAATTGTGTCTATTCCCGAGGAGCGGCGCAAGCAGGGGGTGCTGATTGAGGAGAGTGTGGAACGAAACCTCAGTCTTCCACTCTTAGGCAAGCTCAGTGTTCTTGGTTTCATCAGTCGGCTGAAAGAACGTAATAACGGTAATGAGGTTGTCGCCTCTCTTGGTATTAAGACGCCTTCACTACGCCAGTATGTTAAGTATTTGAGTGGTGGGAATCAACAAAAGGTTGCGATAGGGAAGTGGCTTCATTCCGGGGCGGATGTATTTGTTTTTGACGAGCCAACGAAGGGTGTAGATATAGGGGCCAAAAGCGATATTTTCCGTATTATCGGTGAGCTGGCTGCACAAGGAAAAGCAATCATTTATCTTACCTGTGAATTTGCGGAAGGTATTGGCATAGGTGATCGGATCGCAGTGATGTATGACGGCAAAATAATAAGGGAATTTGCGCGAGGCGAAGTTGAACAGGAACAGCTTCTGTTGTACGCCAGCGGCGGTGAAGAGGTGCATTCATGAAGGAAAAATGGTTAAATGTCTCATTTCGTTACGGTGCTGTAGTTGTCATTATAGGTGTGTTGGCGTTTTTCTCAGCTACCTTACCTTATTTTTGGACGTATGATAATTTAATGGATATTCTTGGCTCAATTGCAATTGTTACTTTCGTGGCCATTGGTGTGACGTTGTCACTTATCGTAGATGGTTTTGATCTGTCGGTTGGTGCAACAGTATCTTTGACGACAGTTGTCTCAGCCTCGTTGATGGTCTGGTATGAACAGCCCGTTGCAGTGGTCATTATTGTGTCTCTGATCGTAGGAGCTTTGGTGGGACTGCTAAATTCACTATTGATTATTAAACTGCGTATCCCCGATTTGCTCGCAACTCTAGCCATTATGTACATTGTAAGCGGGATTCATCAGACGTACGCACAGGGCTATACCATCTACAATCATATGCAGTTTCCTGATGGCAGCAAGGCTCCAGGGGAGATATCTCCAGCATTTCTTTTACTAGGACAAGGTAAATGGTTGGGTATTCCGATATCGGTTATTCTACTGTTGCTAGCTGTGGCGGCGGTGCATGTTTTTTTGACCTACACGAAGCACGGGCGACAGATGTATGTAACTGGTGGAAATGAGGAGGCTGCTCGTCTGTCGGGCATACGGGTAAAAAAAGTTCGCACGCTGGCCTATGTGGCTTCAGGCGTATTTGCAGCCATTGCTGGTATTTTGTATGCCTCGCGTGTAGGTTCGGGCCAAATTGACGCTGGCTCTCCTTTGCTCATGGAGGCGGTAGCTGCAGTATTCGTTGGCTTTTCTGTGTTTGGTGCGGGTAAACCCAATGTCATTGGTACATTTATTGGTGCGGTGTTAATCGGCGTATTGGTTAATGGACTGACGATGATGAATGTGCAATATTTTGCCCATGACATTGTCAAAGGAGTAGTGCTGGTGCTTGCGCTGGCTGTTACTTTTTACGTGCTGAACCGTCGTCGTACTTGAAATTGTCTGTGGACTGTATTACTATAAACCTTGTTCCACGCAAGAAGGGTGCCATAAAACGCCAGTTTCGGCCTATATGGCGGTGGTTAGGTATATTATATGTATATTTAACGACGAAACGGAAACAGATGATAACATTATGGAAGGCAGTATGCCGCCCGGGTTATTTTATACAGGCGACTTCATTATTGGTGGTCACACCGATAACCTTAATGCTGGACTACACTTGAATTGGGAGGTGAATATATTGAATAAAACGGATTTGATCAATCAGGTTTCTGAGAGCACTGAATTGTCCAAAAAGGACGTAACGAAAGCAATCGATGCAGTATTTGAAGCGATCGCTGGAGCATTGCAAAACGGAGACAAGGTACAACTGGTAGGTTTCGGGAACTTTGAGGTTCGTGAACGTTCCGCACGTAAAGGACGTAACCCGCAAACAGGAGAAGAAATCGAAATCCCTGCGAGCAAAATTCCGGCATTCAAACCGGGTAAAGCGCTCAAAGACGGAATTAAATAAGATTTCTTACATATTCCCAATGCGCTGAAAAGACCGTGAATTTTATTCACGGCCTTTTCTTTTTGTCCTATTTACTTTGTAGTAGAGGTGCCATGGACTGAAGAAGAGGAAGTTGTCCTCCCGTTTCGCGAGGCATAAGCGATCAGCACTAGGGGTTCACCTGTCAGCTCGGTAAATTCATGTTCCAATCGTTGAAGCTGTTCGATCTGAGCAGGACTGAGATTAGCGGGACGATAGTTTTCCATCAAATCTGTTCCTTTCGTTGATAGATGAGACTGCACACATAGTATGGCACAGGACGCACTAATTGTTGCAGGCAGCGGGGGAAGCATGTAGTTGACAAAACAAGCTTAAATCTCCATCATAAAAAGTATAGCTTCGGCTCTCAGGGAGGAAAAGGACATGGAAGATAACGTGACGGGCAGCAGTGAGTACGTCGTAAT
>NZ_JCAJRU010000352.1:0-3570 GCF_059447605.1 Paenibacillus sp. N119s
GCCGTTTGTGAATATGAGTTAAAATAGAGGGTGTGTATTTTTTTGTTAGTATAAAAAAGGGGTTAATTATGAGAGGAGAGAATCTACACAATGAGTAAAAAGTTATCCGTCTTGGTCCTCACTATGGTGTTGCTTATGACGGTAGCGCTGGTAGGTTGTAGCAAGAAGTTAGAACCGAAAGAAGCGGTTACGACTGGTACAGCAAATGCTATGAAGTTGAATTCCTACGAATCCAAAAGTCAATTTACCGTTAAGGAACTGGCAATTACCTCCGCTTCTGTTCCGGCTGAACAAAGTGCAATGGTAACTAGCATGCTGAAAAATGCAGACATTACGCTGGATGGTGTATACCAAAAGGAGCCCTTCCAATCTGAAATGACGCTTGGCATTCATTTGAAAGGTGATCTTTCTACCAACTTTACGATTCCAATGGTCATGACTAAAGATAAATTGTACGTGAAAATTCCTAATATTCCATTCTACCCGCTTCCACAGGATGTTGTAGGTAAATTCCTGCTGATTGATCCACAAGAACTGGCTAAGCAATCGGGACAAGAATTTAACCCAGCAACCATGGATCAGGAAAAATCGCAAAAATTTGCGAATGAAGTGATTGCTGCTATCATGAACGAGTATGATCAAGCTACGTATTTCTTTGATATTGATCCTAAAGACGCTAAATTGCCACAAGGCGTTGAAGCAAAACAAGTGGTTCAATTTAAAATCACAAACGACAATGTGAAGCAAGCGACTAATACATTTATCACTAAGGCGCTGCCTAAGGTCCTTGATATAATGTCTAAAGACGAATATGCTGGCATGCTTCAAGTGAAGAAAGAAGAACTGGCTGAAGCGAAGAAAGAACTGCAATCCAACACCAGCGAAGTTAGCAAAAAGTTGGATGAGTTGAAGAACTATCTGACAGTGAAACAGTTTGACGTTAACACTGCTTTGAACAAGGATAACGTTCCTGTGTATCAAGATCTGAATGCGAACGTGGAAGTGAATGATCCTTCTACGAAAGATAATGTGAAGTTGTCTGTAACAGGATACTCGCAATACAGCAAGATCAATGAAAAAGCAGCATTTAAAGTGGGTATCCCAACAGCTGATCAAGTCCTGACGATCGAACAACTGCAACAAAAAATGCAAACTGTATCTCCTTAAACAGGGGATGACATCATTATAAACATCACTCCTTCGGAGGGGATGTAAGAAAACCGCTCGGCATAAGCCGAGCGGTTTTTTTTGTCTATGATTAAGTTGTTTTTCGTGCAGTATGAGTTCGTCACACGTTATCCTCAGCTAGAATCGCGAACATCTGATGATCTTGCCATTCGCCCTGAATCTGTACCAGCTTGCGAGCAATACCTTCCGGCTGAAAGCCACATTTCTGTAATACACGTTGTGAGCGATTATTATGCAGAAGGGTACCTGCCTGGAGACGATGTAGAGATAAGGCACGGAAGGCATACTGTATGATTAGCTTTAAAGCAGCTGTCATATGCCCCTTTCCCTGCTCCTGTTGATCCATCATATAGCCGACATCGGCGAACTGACCAACTCCACGCACCAGGTTGGAAATAGAGATATAGCCTATCAAACGTTCTTGTTTTAAGAGAAAGATACCAAATAAGTAGCCTCGATCTTCTTCCGCTTGGCGCAATCTCTGACGGATATAATCCTGTTGTTTCTCTAAAGTAAAAAATGAATCCTCATAAAGCGGTTCATAGGGCGCATGAGAGTCCCTATTTCGAAGCCTAAGGCCGAGAAGGGCTTCGCTATCCTCTAAGCCTAGAGGACGTAAAAAGATACCCTGAGGCGTGTTATACAAGCCCATAGGCATGGGTTGATCTCCTTTCATGGGGAATTAGCAGTGAAATGAGAACTTTGGCCTTGTTCTCCTCAGGATGGAGAGGGGGGAAGAGACGATTTGGCAGCCGCTCTTTTCTGCCGGAGCTGCCGGAAAAAGTTTGTTAGCAAGGAGGCACATTCCTCTTGAAGTACACCACTGGTTACTTCTGTACAATGGTTAAAGCGAGGCTCCTGCAATAAATTCATTAGCGTGCCTGCGCAGCCTGCCTTGGGATCTGTAGTGCCATATATTAAATGGGGGACACGCGATTGCACAATGGCTCCAGCGCACATCGGGCACGGCTCCAAAGTGACATACAACCTGCAATCCAGCAGGCGCCAGGCTCCCAGATGCTCACTGGCCTGCCGAATGGCAACCATCTCTGCATGTGCGGTTGGGTCGGTATCGGTTTCGCGCAAATTGTAGCCACGACCGATAATTTCATTATCTTTTACAATGACAGCTCCGATGGGGACTTCACCCAACGCTTCTGCCTTGTACGCTTCCTGAATGGCTTCTTTCATCCAATAGGCGTGATCCATAGTGGTCACTGGGGAATTGCTCCTTTCAAACGTCGGAATTATCCAACGAACAAGTATTCCGTTGTTAACATGATGTGAATAAAATTGTGGATAACACCATACTTGTCCACATATTTATCCACAGTTTATAATAACTTCTGTGTATTTGTGGACTAAATGTGGATGATTATCTTATTACATTGTAGGTAAATGCTCGCCTATTGACAACATTGTTCACAAGATGTGTATTTATGTATATCCGGTAAATGTAAATGCTGGTATCCCAGACGCTATTACGGTATCATTGAGTTAGCAATTGCCAGTAATCGCCAGCATACGGCAAGAGGTGAGAAATCAGTGTGTCGATAAAAATCAGAATAACGATCATTTTGTCAGGGTCGGTCCTATTTATCCTGTTGTTAAACATCGCACTCAATTACTACACGACCCATGAAAATCTAAGAAGTGACAGTGAAACCAAAATGGTTCTGACGGCTAAAATTATCGGAGGAGCTATTGAACAAAACCGGCATAGCTGGGAAGCCGTTGACAAGCAGCTCGGATATAATTTGTGGCTTTCTGCTACGTTGGCTGCTAATCAGCTCGATTCCGACATCCGAAATATCCAGCAGAAACAGCTACAACAAATAGCTACACTCCACAGGGATATTAATATTTCTTTGATAATCCGAGAAGGACAGGGATATAAGGTTGTCAAATCTTCGAATCCTAAAGAGCTAACGTCATCCGACCCATTGACAGGGCATTGGAAAAATGCAGTTGACCAATTATATGAGCATGGACAGGTGGCTATGGCACATGGCCAGAATCTGGACCATTTTTGGACCAGTTCATTTGACTACACAGATTCAGGCTTTGCACATATCAATAAATGGGGATTCTATTATGACCAAAAACGTAACTACTTAATTCGAATATCCTTCCAGGATACTTCTGTCCAGGATTTTATACCTATCCTGAGCCCAGCTGAGATTGTGAAGCAGACTCAGCAAGTGGATTATCGCATTTTGGAGATAACAGGAATCAACCCTGCAACCTTTGGTGGCGCTACGATGGACAAAAACGGTAACGACCGAAAGTACTATTACATGTACAACAAACCGATCCAATTCGGCACATATCAACTAGCGAGAGTGCCAGAGGATCGTTTGGCCGTGTCCAGGGCGATTCTCT
>NZ_JCAJRU010000353.1:0-3555 GCF_059447605.1 Paenibacillus sp. N119s
AGAAATTGCAGAATCTGGTACACCGGAGCAGATTTTTGGCAATCCGCAGCTGGAGCGGACGAAGGTGTTTTTGAATCGGGTGGGGGATTAAAAACATAGTTGTTTGTTTGGGCGTATGTCGGGAGAGGCGCTGCGCGTACAGATTATTCTTCCGATCGCTGTTGCAACGGGATTTTATCATTTATATGACACCTGGTAAGGTTAAAATCCCGTTGCAAAGGCGAACGCTCCGCTTCTTCAGAACAATTCTGCCCGCTCCGCTCACCGACCACCTGTGCAGGTACTATGTTTTTAAGCAGGAAGTGTGAGTAGGAATAAGAGAAAGGGAGATGGCGCTCGCCATCTCCCTTTTTTGCAGTTGCAGGGCGTACTGCAAACTGGGTTTATTTAAGCTGATAAAGCACTCTTTTCTCTATCATTTTCCTTATCGTTTATGACCAGCAACTCATTCTTTCTCACTGCTAAATACTTCAATCATCGTTAATGCTCCCGTCCGATAACCGTGGATGAACGCTGCTGCGGAGTGCAGGGAAGTTGACTCGCTTAATAAATCAAACATGACTTCAATTTGCTCAAAATCGACTGCCGATAATTTATTTTTCAACATCTCCATAAGATCGCAAATTTTTTGATTCACTTTTTGAGATTCGGGGTCGGTTGACTTTATTTGTTCACTGGGACGCCATTTCCCATAATACATATCCTCCAAAATCATTTTTTTATCCTGCCTCCTATGAATACTGTTGTGTTAAGTCTTTGTTATCACGTAAATCTATCATCCAAGCAAAGTTTACTACATATGGAAGATACATATTGATATCTATGCGTTATTCGCATAAAGTTTTTTTAGTGTATACAAGCTGAGCTAAAAATGTACATGAGGTGCCACTACGCGGTCGTATTTCTTAATCAAGCTAAGAAGGTTGAAATCCGGGCACAAAGGAGAACGCTATCGCTTGAACAGCACTATTCTGTCCACTTCGTTCTTGTTCGACTTGGTGCTGATTTACAGGAGCTTTATTACTGGAATTATTCATTAAAACGTCCCATTATAACCGTATTGTGGTACTTACCGTCGGTAAGAATTTTGTCCTTTACAGCAACTAAAAATAAATTTCTTGGTTTTACAGCGTCCATTTGTATGTTTGTTTGAACCTTGATGTATCTATAAATGCTTCCCTTTACTCTCTATCTAAATTTTCTGTCTCTCCATTAATTTGTAATCTTAATTCAGATAAATCTGCCGCATCTTTGTCGATTGCTGATCTAACGGTATAATGTAGCCCATTCACATAAAATTCTCTCTTTTTGCAGTTGCAGGGTATACCAATGGATCTAATATCAGCTACGTCATTTCTTTATTCACGAATCATTTCTAAATTTGCAGAATTAAATTACCTGATGGAACGCCCATCGGATGATAAATCGTTCCTTTTTCATCTGTGACTTTTTCATAAAAGAAGGTAATGGGGTGAAAGTGTAGAATGAATACATTAGAAAACTACTAAATTTTGGAGGTTGGTAGCATGTCTGTAGTAGCTCAGTATCTTCAGGAATGGCTAAGGCACAGATTGGTGTTGCAAGAATTGGTTGAAGTGATTCCGAATGAACATATTGACTTTAAACCCTGGGACAATGCGATGCCTATGGGTTCCCTAATTGTTCATATAGCTAGTTCTATGGAAATGTTCGTGAAAACCGTAAAAAATGGTACCTTCACTCCACCGTCAAAAATAGATCAATATCACACAATAGCCGATGTACGCAGCATAGTCGATCAATTGACAGAGGAAACAATTCGAGAATTGAAGGAATTAAATGCTCAACAGCTAGAAAAGGAGATTGAATTTAAAAACTTCCTTGGCACGGGGAGCTTCTGGTTATCTACGGCGAAAGACCATGAGATTCACCATAAAGGCCAATTATTTACGTATGTACGAATGGTTGGAGTACAAAATATACCTTTTATGATTATGCAACCTCCGCAAAAAACAAATTAACGTTCGGATGTATTATTAAACGAAACCCAAACCGTAGCTTCATAAATATAATGAGACGGCAGCCATTGTAACGGCTGTCGTCTTCTCAATTAACGAGCAGTACTATCCTAATGCCTACCCGTAAAATTTACTCACTCTGAAAGCGAGATATCTTCTTTTGATTGGTTATTTGAAGAAGGCTTTTTATTGAATGCCAATAACAAGATCAGTCCGATGATACATAATACCCCCATCCATTGGAAGAAGCCAAAAGGTTCTTTTAACCAAAACACAGTTGTTAGAACAGCAGCTAGCGGTTCCAAACTACTTAGAAAGCTTGTTTCTTTTGGTGATAGACTTTGTAAACTTTCTATATAGAACCAAAATGCGATCATTGTACCGAATATAATAACGAATGCTAGGTATAAATAGGTTTCTGGTGTCAAGCTTTTAAAATCGATTTGCCAAGGTGGATGGATCAAGCTTAATCCCAAACCGCCAATGACCATAGCCCAACCCACAATAACCAGGGAATCATATTGCTTCAAAAGAGGAATGACGTATAAGGTATAAAAAGCCAGGGCTATTGCTGATAAGATACCCCAAACGATTGCGATCTTCGGAACGGATAGTTGAGAAATAGAGCCATTTGTTAACAAGAAAAAGCACCCCACTAAAGCCAGGAAAATAGCTGTCAGATCCTTTCGGGTGAAGACAATGTGCTTTCGCAGAACTAAATAGATGATAATCATTACAGGTGCTAAATACTGTAATAGTGTCGCAACAGCAGCATTACCACTTTGGATGGATGCCATATACGTATATTGAACCGCTAGCATACCCACCAAACCGTAGACAATGAGTTGAAAAGAGGTTCTTCTATTTTTCCATACAGCCCATATTTGAGAACGTTCCTTTACCAAAAATTGCACGGCCAACAGTAAAACACCAGCCATGAGCAAACGTATCGTTACAAGCCAATTGACATCGATTTGTTGAAAGAGTTTTTTGGCAACGGTCCCACTGACACCCCAAAATATAGCTCCTGTGATCACAAGAAGTAATCCTGTTCTTCTAGCTGATTTGTTCATGAATATTCTCCACCTTGAGATATAATAATAGTGTTATAATAGGTGAAAAATTTTTAAAATTATACTTGAATATGATAAAAAAATATAAATATATTGAGGTTGTGATGATTTGCAAATAAAAAATTTCATGGTTGACCAAAACCTAAAAGAATTAACTGAGCATCGGACAGTTGTACTACCGGTTGCATGTTATGAAACAACGATTAGCCAAAATATACATGGACATATACCTCTTCATTGGCATGATGAAATTCAATTTATTCTGGTTGTAAAAGGGGAAGCGATCTTTCAAATTAATGAAGATAAACAAATTGTACGACAAGATGATGGCTTATTTATAAATAGTGGCTGCCTACACATGGCGGAAGATCAGAATGAATCGGGTTGTGTGTATATCTGTTTAAACGCTTCTCCTCATTACGTTTTATCACCAGAACTTTACAGCCCCTATGTAGCCCCTTATATTCAAGCAACTAACTTACCTT
>NZ_JCAJRU010000354.1:0-3552 GCF_059447605.1 Paenibacillus sp. N119s
GCACTGATCGCCCGTAACGGACGAATTGGATTGACCTTTGTCACGATGTTTCTGAAGGAGCAGGGTACAGTGCACGCTGAGGACCTGCTACCGCACATTGAGCACATCTGTTCATTAGGTGGCGAGAGACATTTGATGTTTGGCTCTGATTTTGACGGTATCGAGACCCATGTACGGGGATTGGAGCACTCGGGGAAATATCCGGTTTTTGCAGAACTATTGTTGAAATATTATCCTGAGGAACTGGTCAAGGGATGGCTGGGAGAACATGCGCTGGACTATTTGCGAACGAATCTGCCGTCTAAAATATCTTCTTAATTAGCTGATATAGCAGTTGTTTTCGTCTGTGCAATTCCTTGACAAAGCGAGAACGATTACTAAATAATTGGAGCATCCGCGGACTGCATGGTGCTAATTAATGATTGCCAAAATTTTACATAAGTAGAAGCGAGCCTAACAATCACCATGCTGTACCGCCATACTAGAGGGGAGCTCCGTTACATCATGTTGATAAAAAAGGTTACCTGGCTTGAACTTTTCTATGATTTATTGTTTGTAGCAGCTGTCTCCAAGGCGACCCATGTGTTGGTTCATGTAGAGCATGGCAGTATTGATTGGCATAATTTGGGGAAGTTTATTTTGATTTTTATTCCAATCTGGTGGGCATGGGTGGGGCAAACTGTCTATAACAATCGTTTTGGTCAAGACAGTATAACGCATCGAATTTTTATGATTTTGCAATTATTTTTTGTGTTAATCATGACTGCCAGCCTTAATGTAGATTTTGATACGTATTATGTATCTTTTTTTGTTGGCTATATTGGCTTAAGAGGTTTGACTGTCGTTCAATATTTGCTTTCGGTCTCCAAAGAAAAAGCTCATAAACAGGAAACTGCTCGTTTTTTTGGAACTTATCTTTGGGTCGGGATAGTCATCTCTAGCTGCTCCCTTTTCTTCGACTCGTGGGTTCGATATTTGATTTTATATACCGGAATTGCTGTTGATACCCTCGTTCCTTTGATCGGTCGTAAAAAGCTGGTGATCACACCTATCCATACAGAGCATCTTTTGGAGCGGTTTGCACAATTTACCTTAATCCTGCTTGGAGAATCAGTGATAAGTATACTTTCTGTTTTACAATCCGATCATCTCACAGTTTCCTCCATTGTATTTGCTGCTTTGACATTTGTACTGGTCATCGCAATCTGGTGGCAATATTTTGAGAATATAGAGAAGCGCGTAGACAAATCAAAACAAACAGCAGGTCAGACTATTATTTATGGTCATTTGTTTATTTATCTTTCTCTTAGCATGCTTGCGGCTTCCATACAGCTCTTATTTTTGGGGCAAGTTGCCTATACTTTTGTACTTTGCTTTACTTTTGCTTCTGTTTTTATTTATTTTATGTCAGTTTTATTGGTATTCCATCGGTACAGATTAAGTCATCTTAGACCTCGTCTCAGAGTCATTTTTTTCTTAACTGGAATCCTCGGTGCCCTGTTTATTCTGAATATATTTATTATTGCTCCTCATCTCATCGTTGCTGAGATCATGCTTTTCTTTCTTCTGTTTGCAAAAATAACGGTTTGATCAAGTTTTATATGGACAATATGTATGCAGGTTAGGGCGAAAAAGGGAACTTTATGCGCTATCCTTTTCTTTCTTGTCGAAATAGGAGTATAATAGCATAGATGTGTAAAGTATTGTATAGAGAAAAAGGAGTGACCACACGATGACTAAAATCGTACCTGTCGGCGTTTCCGCCCGTCATATTCACCTGACTCAAGAGCATATTGAAATTTTGTTCGGAGCAGGCTATCAATTGACTGAATTTAAACCTTTGTCCCAACCAGGACAATTTGCCGCAAATGAAACGGTAGCTGTAATTGGTCCTAAAGGCCAATTTGATAAGGTTCGTATTTTGGGACCTGCTCGCCCCGCTTCCCAACTGGAAATCTCTCGCACAGATTCCTTTGCTATTGGTGTAAAGGCACCTGTACGCGAATCCGGTAACATTGATGGTACACCAGGAATTACAGTAAAAGGACCAGCTGGAGAAGTGGAACTGCAAGAAGGCGTTATTGTAGCAGCCCGCCATATTCATTTCCATACATCCGATGCAGCTAAATGGGACATTAAGGATAAGCAGCTGCTGAAAGTACGTGTTGGCGGCGAACGTGGTCTTGTATTTGAAAATGTTATTGCACGTGTGTCCGATTCTTTTGCATTGGATATGCATATTGACACGGATGAAGCAAACGGAGCTGGTGTGAAAAACGGTGACAACGCTGAAATCGTTGACTAATATACGTATTTGATCTGGAAGATGTAAAAGTCCGACTCTTGCAAAAAGAGTCGGGCTATTTTTATATGCAGTAGAATAAACAAATATTTACCTATATACATAAATACCTTAGCATCACATGGCATCCGATCGGTATCCGGGGATGATCTATGGCTATGACCTATAAATCATGCTATAATTTAGTGTAATGCCTTTTTCAAAGGTTTTTAGGGCTTAAATAAAATAAGCAATGTCTACAGATACAGTAAAAGCATAAATGAGCTCGTGAAATAGATGGTGTAAGGAGTGACCAAGGAATGGCTAAGGAGACAAAAGACTACTCCCAATATTTTGATTTCTCGGATGCGAAGATTATTTCTGAAGATGAGCATAGCAAAAAGATTCGTATTCGCGGACGTGAAATCAACATAATGGCGGAGCCGAACCATAGAAAAGAGAAGCAGCGCGGTAAAGAGGACGTGCAGGTATTATATGATAACGCAGTTCCAGATGAGCTAAAGCATATCGGTGAGGGTAAGCATTATATCGTATATACATTCGGTTGTCAGATGAATGAGCATGATTCCGAAACAATCAAAGGCTTGCTGGAGCAAATGGGCTACCAGGCAACCGAGGATCGGAAGCAAGCAGATATCATTTTACTGAACACTTGCGCTATCCGTGAAAATGCAGAAGATAAAGTGTTTGGGGAGCTGGGTCACCTCAAGCATCTCAAAACAGAAAAGCCGGGACTGTTGCTCGGTGTGTGTGGCTGTATGTCGCAGGAAGAGAACGTCGTGAACCGGATTATGCAAAAGCACGGTTTTGTCGATATGATTTTTGGAACCCATAATATTCACCGTTTGCCTCAACTCGTCAAGGAAGCACTCTTTAGCAAAGAAATGGTGGTCGAAGTGTGGTCCAAGGAAGGCGACATTATTGAAAACCTGCCGAAGAAGCGCGAGGGTATGCGGGCTTGGGTAAACATCATGTACGGCTGTGATAAGTTTTGCACCTATTGCATCGTTCCCTTCACACGTGGTAAGGAAAGAAGCCGTCGACCAGAGGATGTGATTGCTGAGGTACGGGATTTGGCCCGTCAAGGATTTAAAGAGATCACCCTGTTGGGTCAGAATGTCAATGCCTATGGCAAGGACTTGAAGGATATGAATTACAGATTCGGGGATCTGATGGATGATATGCGCAAAATCAATATTCCACGTGTGCGTTTTACGACCTCACATCCGCGTGATTTTGACGACCATTTG
>NZ_JCAJRU010000355.1:0-3550 GCF_059447605.1 Paenibacillus sp. N119s
AAACTACTCTACCTTAAAATAGGCATATAACGAACCCGAACGGGTACTCTGTATACACGATAGTCCGATATGAGACATCATTATGCCCAATCGCGCCGTAACGTGAAGAGGTCTTTTAATGCTTCTGTAGACAGCTCCGTAATCCAGCCCTCGGTACTGGTGATGATTTGATCACTGAGCTGCTGCTTGCTCTCCAGCATTTCGTCAATGCGTTCCTCCAGCGTGCCGAGCGAGATGAATTTGTGGACCTGCACATCTTTGGTTTGTCCCATCCGGTAGGCTCGGTCTGTAGCCTGATTTTCAACAGCCGGATTCCACCAGCGATCAAAGTGAAAGACATGGTTGGCAGCTGTCAAATTGAGACCCACGCCCCCTGCTTTGAGCGATAAAATAAACACGGACGGCTGTTCGTCAGGAGGGAGCGTGTGAGATTGGAATTGCTCAATCATTCGGTCCCGCGCAGATTTGGATGTACTGCCATTCAGATAAAGCACGGGTTCTTGAAGCTCCTGAGCGAGTACCTGCTGAAGCATCTGCCCCATACCAATATACTGCGTAAAAATAAGACAGCGATCGCCTTCCTCCCGTAGCTCTTTGACCATAGCTAGAATGCGCTCCAGCTTGGATGAACGGCTTATGATCGCTTCAAGATCGGATGGACGATAACCAGAAGCTGCTGCATCCGGTAGCGCCTCTTTGGTTAAGAGAGCAGGGTGGTCACAAAGCTGCTTCAACTGGGTCAGAGCTGATAAAATAGCTCCTTTGCGCTCGATTCCCTCGAGCTTCTGCATCCGTTCCATTAACTCTTTAACAATCTGATCATAGAGTGCACCCTGCTCGGAGGTGAGGTGAATGTACGTTTTCATCTCGTTCTTGTCAGGCAAATCAAGCTGTATCGCCGGGTCCTTCTTTTTGCGCCGCAGCATGAAGGGCTGAACCAGCTTTTGCAAATCCATTGTGCGCTGCTCGTTATGTTCTTTCTCAATAGCATTCATAAAGCGGTTGCTAAAGGCGCGTGAGCTGCCCAGATAACCTGGATTGATAAAATCATAAATGGACCATAGCTCGGACAGCCGATTTTCAATCGGTGTTCCTGTCAACGCGATACGATGACGTGCAGGGAAGCTGCGAACAGCAGTGGATTGCTTGGTTTGTGCATTTTTAATGTTTTGCGCTTCATCCAGGCAGATCGAATCCCAGGTTATGCTTTGCAGCAGCTCTTGATCCAAAGCTGCTGTAGCAAAAGAAGTCAGGATGACATCCGCTTGCTCGGCTTTTTCGCGGAACCAATCTCCTTGCTCCCGCTTGCTTCCATAGTGCAGCATGACTCTCAATGAAGGAGCGAAGCGGCTGAGCTCTTTCTGCCAGTTGCCCAACACCGAAGTCGGGCAAATCAGCAACGAACTGGAGCGCACACCCGTCTCGGCGGCAATTTCCTGTAGGTGCAGTAAATAAGTAATAAACTGCACCGTTTTGCCGAGCCCCATATCATCGGCCAGGCAGGCGCCCAATCCAAAGCGCCGCAAAAAGGCAAGCCATGCGTACCCGTCCTGCTGATACGTTCGTAGCTCGGCTTGCAGCCCGTCCGGTACGTCCAAAGCAGGCCATTCCGATTGCCGTCCGAGCTGGCTGATCAGCTTCAGCAGATGAGCGTTCAGCTCGACCTCTAGTCGGAAGCGTGCCGGGTCCTCCGGCTGCTCGCCTGAAGCGTTGCCTTCAGGCTCGTCGGTGTTGCCGAGCAGATGCAGCTGCAGGATGTCCTGAAAGGACAATCCCTGAGCGCTGTCGATCCCGTTCATGGCTCGGCGGATTTGCGCCAGCAGCGCAGGGTCGAGCGCGATCCATTGGCCGCGGAAGCGTACCAAGCGCTCGTTGCGAGCCACGAGCTCGGCGAATTCCGACTCGCTCAGATCGGCATCGCCGATGGCTACACGCCAATCGAACTGGACAATCGAGTCCAGTCCGAACAGCGAGCCGCCCTTCGCGCGCGCTTCCGAGCCTTCGCCTGGGCGAACCTTGGCCCGCAGCTTTGGCTTCTTGCGGGTGGCTGCCTCCCACCAAGCCGGCAGCAGTACCTGCCAACCGCTTTCCAGCAGACGCTGGCTGTCGGTCGTCAGGAATTGCCATGCTGCTTCGTCGGAGAGCGGGCGACTCAGTATATCGTCGCGGCTTCCGGCACGCTGCCCTGCGGGCAACATGGCGGTCAAGCGTTCCAACCATCCGCCTGAGCGCTCACGCACATGCGCCGTCCACGCATCGGGCCATGAACCGGATGCGTAACCATCATCGGCAAGCTGTACAGGCACCAGCAAGGCCGGGTCCTGCTTGTCCTGCAACACAAGCTTGAGCTGCCAGGACGGCTCGTCGTCCTCCAGCTCTGGCTCCAGTAGTTGCAGAAGCGGGCGGAAAGGCGCAGTATCAGCCTTCCAGCCAATGGCGATCAGCCATGCCTGAGCATCCAGGCCGGCCGCGACCTGGCGATTAGGGGCGAAGAGAATCGGATATTCTCTTCGCAGGTCAGCGGCTTCCGCTTCGGTGCCGTACCAGCGCTGAAATACAGCGGCCGAGAACGCCGCTATCAACCCGGCGCGCTCGTTCTGATCCAATCGGTCCAGCAAAGCCAGCTCTGCCGGTTGGATATTTTCCAAGGCTTCTGTATCCCATTCCCATTGCAGCTTCCCTGCCTGAAACGACGCAAAGCTGGGCACATAGGCTTTTGCCTCAATGCAGTGAGCCAATAGAGGGATCAGCCGAAGCCACGGGGCATGGGCCTCGTCCCAGATCCATTCGATATGCTTCAGCAGCTCCTGCTCGGACAAAAAAGGAATCACTTGCTCCGAGGGCAGCACGATAATATCGGTGTCTTGAACATGCTGGATCTCCAGCTCGGTGCCGTAAAATGAAGCCTCATGCCAAGCAAACAGGCGTTGCTTCAGCATTTGGCCGGAAATGCTATAGTTCATGGAAGAATCGCCATAGATTAGCGCGTCTCCATAGGTAGTTAATTGGATATGCACCGTAATTGTTTCGGTATATTGGCTCATGATAACAATTTCCCTTTCCGCAATTCCTCCTGTAACGCTCGCAGGCGGCTGTGACGGCTGGTAAAGGTCGTGAAGAACAGCTCCCAGCGTGTTTCTTGCTTCATTTTTTTGTACAGCTTGGACAATCGCTTTAACAGCTTAACTGCTGCTTTATAGCTGGATCTGTTTTTTTCCAGCACATAACGTTCTACCGCTTGATGGTAAAAAGGCAGCAGCAACTCGGGTGCGTTCTTTTCAATCGGTTGCAGCACGCTCACCCGAAAACTTAAAGGTTCACTGCGTATGCTTAGCTGATAGTCAATCCATTGTTGCCATTTTTCATGAGCAAGCAGGGCCTCTTCATACATCCTCCCGGCAAATGGATGCATACCCATCAGCGTGTCCCACATGTCCTCTTCTGTATCTGGAAGGTGCTGCAAAACCAGCTCCCAATAATGCATATAATCCTGTAAATGATCATCCCGATGGCTGTGGAGCAGGGGACCGATATGCCGCAGTCCGTTTTT
>NZ_JCAJRU010000356.1:0-3538 GCF_059447605.1 Paenibacillus sp. N119s
AGACGATTAATGGACGCCCACATCTGCACCTGGGCTGGAGTGACGACGGGTTGTCTTGGGACATTGAAACGGAACGTTTGCACTTGGTTGATGAGGAAGGGAATGATTATCAGCCTAATTATGCTTACGATCCGCGTCTGGTTCGAGTAGAAGACACGTATTATATCATCTGGTGTACAGATTTTTATGGTGCAGCGCTGGGGATCGCACAAACGAAGGATTTCAAAAGCTTTGTACGATTGGAAAATCCGTTCTTGCCGTTTAATCGCAACGGAGTGCTGTTACCTCGCAAGCTAAATGGAAACTTTATGTTGCTATCCCGTCCAAGTGACAGTGGTCATACGCCGTTCGGGGATATTTTCCTGAGCGAAAGTCCTGACTTGGTGTATTGGGGCAAGCACCGTCATGTAATGAGTAAGGGCGGTCAGGGCTGGTGGCAATCGGTGAAGATTGGCGGCGGACCTGCACCGATCGAGACGACCGAAGGCTGGCTGATGTTCTACCACGGGGTGACAGGCACATGCAATGGGCTGGTATACAGCATGGGCGTAGCCGTTCTTGATTTGGATGATCCGTCCAAAGTTAAATATCGTTCCTCCAACTTCGTGTTGACCCCGGAGGAATGGTACGAAGAGCGAGGTTTTGTGCCGAATGTGGTGTTCCCGTGTGCTACGCTGCATGATGCAGACACCGGAAGAATTGCAATTTATTATGGAGCGGCTGATACGTATGTAGGTATCGCATACACGACAGTAGCTGACATTATGAAGTATGTCATCGCAACGGATGAAGTAGTCGCAGATGACCGTGAGTCCGGCCGAATGTAGGAGGAAATTTACATGCCGGAGGATATGTCTTTACAGCAGCTACAATCGTATATGGGCAGTAATCCAAAGCCGCAGGATTTTGATATGTACTGGGAACGGGCGTTACAGGAGCTGGAACGACAGCCACTGGAATATACACTGGAGCCTGCCGATTTTGTCTCTCCGCTGGTGGAGTGTTACCATCTGTATTTTACTGGAGTGGGCGGGGCGAGGGTCCATGGGAAGTTGGCACGTCCCAAGCATCTTACGGAACAAGGTCCAGCCTTGGTGATGTTCCATGGGTATTCCTGCGATAGTGGCGACTGGTTCGACAAGGTAAGCTATGCGGCACACGGATTCACTGTGCTGGCTATGGATTGCCGAGGGCAAGGCGGATTGTCTGAGGACAATTTGCAGGTTCAGGGAACGACGGTTCGCGGTCATATTATCCGCGGGATTGACGACCCGGACCCGGATCGGCTATATTACCGCAATGTATTTTTGGATACGGTACAGACAGTGCGCATTTTAATGTCTATGGAGCAGGTGGACCCGGAACGGATCGGTGCATTTGGCTGCTCCCAAGGCGGAGCTTTGACGGTTGCCTGCGCTGCATTGGAGCCGCGTGTTCGTGTGGCTGTGCCGGTATATCCGTTCCTGTCGGATTATAAAAGAGCCTGGGCACTGGATGCCACGACATCGGCCTATGAGGAACTGGTTTATTATTTTCGCTGGTTTGATCCCAATCATGTACGTGAGAGCGAAGTGTTTCACCGCTTAGGCTACATCGACATTCAACATTTAGCAGACCGTATTCGGGGGCGGGTGCTATTCGTGACAGGACTATCAGATGTGATTTGCCCACCTTCCACACAGTTCGCAGTGTACAATAAAATCGTATCGGACAAGGAATTGCTTGTGTATCACGAATATGGTCATGAGTATTTACCCTATCTGTCGGATCGTGCCATGAGCGAATTTTTGCGGCTGTAGGGGTTGAACTTAGCTAAAGGCTCCTTTATAGTAATAGCTATAACCTTCGTGAAGCGTAATAAATGAATGCCCCATTTGTATAACCTCAATAATATGGTTTGAGGGTCTCTACCAGGAACCGATAAATCCTGATTACAAAAAGTGTACGTCTTGTACATTTCTTGTGGTCAGGATTTTTTTGCGTAATACGAGGGATTTACATGACAGCAAAGGAGCTAATGTAATGAACTTCAAAGTAGTTATTTTAACCATTGCGACCTTTACGGTAGGTCTGGTGGAGTTAATTATCGGTGGCGTGTTGCCCCAGATTGCACAGGATTTGAACGTCTCTGTAAGTACAGCAGGGCAGCTTATCATGATCTATGCGCTCGTGTATGCTATTGCCGGGCCGACTTTGTTAGCGTTGACTGCCAAAATTGAACGAAAACGACTGTACTTATGGTCGATGTTCATCTTTATTATAGGAAGTCTGCTGGCTTTTTGGAGTCCGAATTATGCTGTGTTGTTTATATCCCGTATTGTTACTGCTGCAAGTGGGTCATTGATTGTAACATTGTCACTAACCATTGCAGTCAAAGTGGTGTCCAAAGCTTATCAAGCCCGCGTTCTTGGTGTGATCTCCATGGGGGTAAGTTCCTCCATCGTGCTCGGCATTCCAGCCGGGGTGCTGATTGGAAATGCGTTTGGCTGGCGGGTGCTTTTTCTGATCATTGCCTTGTTGACCGTAGTTTCTATGATTATTATGAACATGTTTATGGAACGGATTCCGACAGAGCATGTTGTGCCTATGCGTGAGCAATTGAAGTCTTTGAAAAATGTTAAAGTGATTAGTGCCCATCTGGTCACTACGCTGACACTGGCGGGGCACTACACGTTGTATGCGTACTTCACTCCGTTTTTGGAAAACCTGATGGGCTTGAACGCTTCGTGGGTGAGTGTAGCCTATTTTGTCTTTGGCTTGGCGGCAGTGAGCGGCGGCTTTATTGGCGGCTCTTTGGCCGATCGATTCGGCACAGCGAAAAGCATTCTCATTGTCGTAGGTGTGTTTATCGCTGTGATGTTCCTGTTGCCGTTCTCAATTCACTCGATGTATGTGTTTGTGCCGCTTCTGATCGTCTGGGGAATCCTGAGCTGGGCCTTGTCGCCCCCGATGCAAAGTTATCTTATTGAAAATGCACCCGAATCAGGCAGTATTCAGCAAAGCTTTAATTTCTCTGCACTCCAGGTCGGGATTGCCCTCGGTTCTGCCTTGGGAGGGGTAGTGATTGAGAATAGTACTTCTGTGGCCACGAACGCCTGGGTGGGCGGGGTATTTGTGATTGTTGCTTTTGTCTGCGGCGTATTTTCGATTACGAGAGTGGGGACATCGCAGACAGTCAGAGGACACCACTCCATCTCATAGCCCAGTAGGATATTTCTCCCTTTTATTATTCGAAAAAACATGTTATACTACTTCCAATTATGAAGAAGGGGGTGAGGTAGGTGAATCACGAGATGCTGAACAACCGTATTAGCCAGCTGCCGATTGCTATGGCTGGCATTGTTCATGCTTTTCCATACAACGGGAGAAGTCTGTCCAATTTTAATCATACGGTTGTAAACATCGCGAGAAGACGCCTACCTTAACTCGAACGGATTGCTGTATCTTCCGAAGAGCTGCGGGCTTGCTCCTGCGGCTCTTTTTGTGTTACCTGGGTAAGGGTCTTCCTAAATAAAGGAGAGCCTGAACATGTATATTG
>NZ_JCAJRU010000357.1:0-3523 GCF_059447605.1 Paenibacillus sp. N119s
CCTCTGTGGATCGGGTATTGGACGCTATGCATAAGGCTGGTATTGAGGTCATTGTAGGCACGCCCACCTATGCCGTACCCACATGGCTGGTGAAGGAGCATCCCGATGTATTGGCAACGACGCCTCAGGGACCAGGCAAATACGGGGCTCGTCAGATTATGGACATTACGAACCCGGTGTACCTGTTCCATGCTGAGCGAATCATACGCAAGCTAATTGGACGAGTGAGTCAGCATCCGGCGGTTATTGGCTATCAGACAGACAACGAGACGAAGCATTACCATACGAGCGGTCCCAATGTGCAATTACAGTTTGTAAAGTATTTGCGGGAGCGGTTTGAATCACTGGAGGAGCTGAACCGCAAATTTGGACTGGATTACTGGAGCAATCGCATCAATAGCTGGGAGGACTTCCCTTCGGTGGTCGGAACGATTAATGGAAGCTTGGGCGCGGCCTTTTCCCAGTTCCAGCGCAAGCTGGTGACGGACTTCCTGGCCTGGCAGGTCGCGATTGTCAATGAATATAAGCGGGAAGACCAATTTGTTACGCAAAATTTTGATTTTGAGTGGAGAGGTCATTCTTTTGGAATCCAGCCGGATGTGGATCACTTTGCAGCTTCTCAAGCATTTGATGTGACAGGGGTCGATATTTACCATCCATCACAAGATGATTTGACTGGAATAGAAATCTCTTTTGGCGGTGATGTGGCACGTTCGACAAAACAGAATAATTACTTAGTGCTGGAAACGGAGGCGCAGGCGTTTACACACTGGGTTCCTTATCCGGGACAATTGCGTCTGCAAGCGTTCAGTCATCTGGCTTCCGGGGCCAATATGGTAGCTTACTGGCACTGGCATTCCATTCATAATTCCTTCGAAACCTACTGGAAGGGTCTGCTTAGCCATGATTTTGAACCGAATCCTGTGTATGAGGAAGCAAAGACGATAGGGAAGGACTTTGCAAGACTGTCCACGCATCTGGTCAATCTGAAAAAGAAAAATAAAACAGCTATCCTGGTTAGCAACGAAGCGTTGACATCCATTAACTGGTTCAAGTTTAATATGAACAGCCCACTGAATTACAATGACATCGTACGCTGTTTGTATGATGAGTTGTACAAACTGAATATTGGGACAGATATTGTCCATCCGGGTACGGAATCGTTTGAGGACTATGATCTCCTGATCGTTCCGAGTCTCTATTCTGCGCCAGACGCATTGCTGGAAAAGCTGAATCGATATGTCGAACAAGGCGGTCATGTGGTATACACCTCCCGCAGCGGATTTACCGACGAACATGTGCAGGTGAGAACATCGCGGCAGCCGGGCGTGATTAGCGAAGCATGTGGTATTCATTACAGCCTGTTTGTGGAGCCGAAAAATGTGACGCTCAAGGATAATCCTTTTGAAGTGGCAGCAGAGGACAATCAGGTAACTACGTGGATGGAGCTAATAACGCCGACGACTGCCGAAGTATTAGCCTATTACGATCACCCGCATTGGGGCCAATATGCTGCGATTACGCAAAATCGTTATGGTCAGGGAACGGCGACCTACATCGGCTGTATTTTCAGTTCAGCGGTCATCCGCGAATTATTAAGCTCTGTAGCCAAAAAGGCAGGCGTGTGGGGGCTGGATCAGGAAGCTTCTTATCCGATCATTGTTAAATCTGGTACGAATGATTTGGGGCGAACGATCCGGTACTATTTTAACTATTCCGAACAGGCAGGCTCGGTGGTGTATCCGCATGGAGACGGCAAGGAACTGATCGGAGAGAAGACGGTTACCCAAGGACAATTACTCCAATTGAAGCCTTGGAGTGTTATAATTATCGAAGAGGCGTAAAAGATCAATAATGAGTTGAAATCGACGTACGAATAATATCATAATAGGTACCACGCCGGGAGATCCGGCATATGAAGCGCCCCTGCGAATTGCGGGGCGTTTTCGCATATAGCTGAATAGAGGAGTGCATCGCTATGCCAACCCGAGCAGCCCACTGGTTCCAGTCGCTGACTGCCCCGTATCGACGCAGTATTCAGCTCAAGCTGATTTTGACGATGATTGTTTTATCTGTGCTGCCGGTCATTGCCGTTACGGTGCTGGCTGCAGAGAAAAGCAGATCGTCTATGGAAACCGAAGTGGTTGAAACGAACATGTCCAATATGAAATGGACGGGCATTTATATCAGCGACCAGTTAGATCATCTGAATCATCTGATTTACAGCATTCAGATCAGCCCTGATCTAAGCGATTATTTGAATGAACGAGAGCCTGACAATCTTTCTAGCCAATTTAATGCCCAGCGAAAAATGTTAAACACGCTGGCGAATGTATATTATTCAGCCGGGAGTCATGTCATCGGTATTCAGCTGTATTTGAAACAATCGCAAACCCTGTTTACCTTCAATAGTATGCAAAATGATATTGCGACAGTGGGCGGTATTCCTCCGCAGTACGCTGAGATGTGGCAAGCGAACAAGGATTATTCGATTCGCCCAAGCTCTACTGATCCCGAACGCTTTACACTGACACGCAGTATTCGGCGTTTTGAAGATCATAAGCAGACGGGAGCTATTTCATTGGAGGTGCTATGGTCACAATTCGATCAGACGCTGGGTCTGCTGGGACGAGGGGATCAGCATCAGGTGTTGATTACAGATGGGGATGGCAGGGTCATGTATCCAGCGCAAGCTCGTCAGTCGCCTCCTCCTGCAGGAGTACTGACAGCTCTTCGTGATGTTAAGCCGGGTCCCGGGATGCTTCAAACTGCCGAACATTATGTATTCTACAATGATCTGGATGTGGCTGGATTGAAACTGGTCAAAATCGTACCGACTTCCTCCATTAACCACAGTGCCTTTTCAACCATGCTGTATGGTATCGTCGTAGGCGTGATTTCAATCCTGGTTTCGATCTGTATCGCCGTTTTCATCGCATGGCGAACCGCACGCCCCATTGTTCAATTGGCGCGTTCGGTGCAGGAGCTGGATATGATTACAGGGCCAGTTGGAAAGCCAAGTACACGGCCGGATGAGATTGGGCTGCTGGAAAGAAGTCTGCATGGGATGGCAGGCCGAATCCGCCAGCATATCCAGACGGAATACCGTATCAATTTGCAAAAAAAGACGGCTGAATTGAAAGCGCTTCAGGCGCAGATTCATCCGCATTTTCTGCAAAATACGCTGCAAATGATCGGAAGTATGGTGTTTTCGCAAAAGCCGGAGGATACCTATGAAGTCATTCGTTCGCTGAGTGAGATGTTTCGTTACGTGGTACGGGAGCCTCAGGATATGGCCTCACTACGTGCAGAACTTGACCATGTGGGGCATTATATGCGTATCCAGCAGCGTCGTTTTCCGCAAAGATTGGTGTTTCAGGTGGAGACCGAAGAGCAGGCGATGGATATTCGTTTGCCCAAGCTATCGCTTCAACCTTTGTTGGAAAATGCGTTTCAGCATGGTCTTGATCGCAAGGCAGGGGCGTGGCGAATGGCAATCCGCGTGGAAATTATGAAGGAAGAA
>NZ_JCAJRU010000358.1:0-3505 GCF_059447605.1 Paenibacillus sp. N119s
AAGCGCATGTTTGTACACGACTTGAAAAGATGCCAGACCCTTCGCCCGAGCGGTGCGGATATAGTCCGCATCCATCACCTCCAGCATGCTGGAACGGGTAATACGCGCTATGACCGCCATTGGAATCGTGCCCAGTGCGATACTGGGCAGGATTAAATGCTTGATGACGGTCCACACCTGGTCCATACGTCCACCTATGAACGCATCAATCACGGCTAAATTCGTCACAGCTTCCACTGGATCACGGGAATTCATGCGTCCGATGGAAGGGAGCCAATGCAGCTTATTAGCAAAGATCCACTGCTCCATCAAGCCCAGCCAAAAAATCGGCATCGATACTCCGACCAGGGCAATCACCATACTGACATAGTCAAACCAGGAATTTCGCTTCCAGGCACTCACAATGCCTGCATTCATACCCACGACAACGGCAAAAAACATGCTTGCGACCGTCAACTCCAGCGTAGCCGCCAGATAAGGGACCATTTCCCGGGCAATCGGCTGCCTGGTGCGAATGGAATCACCCAAGTCCCCTCGTGCCAGCTCACTTAGATAGGTCCCATACTGCTGTAACCACGGCTTATCCAGCCCTAATTGCTCGCGCAACGCCTGTTTGGACTGCTCCGTGGCCTTGTCCCCTAGTATCGTTTCCGCCGGATCACCGGGAATAGCATGAATAATCGAAAACACGATAAGCGTCATACCCAGCAATACCGGAATCAATATAGCCAGCCTTTTTACAATATATGAGTTCATATGCTATTCACCGCCTGCTTGCGTTTAGGCTATTCAAAATAAATATTACTGTACGATTCGGTGCCTGTTGGAGAAGGAACAAACCCTTTAAGGTTAGTTTTCCCTGCCATTAAAGGTGTCGTGTGTACCAGCGGAATCCATGGCGCATCCTTTTTGATGATTTCCTGTGCTTGCTTGTACAGCTCAGTACGTTTGTCCTGATCCACTTCCGTTTGAGCTTTTACTAGAATTTTATGCAGCTCCTCGTTCGCATAGAAACTGCGGTTATTACCTGGAATTGTATCCTTGTCCAATAGGGTGTACAGGAAGTTATCCGGATCGCCGTTGTCCCCGTTCCAGCCCAGCATGTACAAATCATCCTTCTCTCCAGCCTTAAGATCATCCAGATACGTAGCCCATTCCGGGGATTGAATGTTGACTTTGATGCCTATTTTCTCAAAATCGGCCTGAATGGCCTCTGCTACCTTTTTACCGTCAGGCATGTATGGACGAGATACAGGCATAGCATAGAAGGTTAATGGCTCTGGAAGCCCGTTAGGGAAACCCGCTTCTGCCAGCAAAGATTTAGCCTTATTCAGATCATAGGCGTAGTCCTGAATGCCGTCATTGTATCCCCATAACGTAGGTGGCATCGGATTAACTGCAGGCTTGGCCTGTCCGGCAAATAGTGCATCAATAATAGCTTGCTTGTTTACTGCGTGGTTCAATGCCTGCCGCACCTTGGGATTATCGAATTTCTTTTTCTTCAAATTAAACCCAATGTACGCAATATTGAAAGGTGGACGTTCAATTTTCACCAACTCACTGTTACCTTCTAACTGCTTCACATCATCCGGGTTCATATCTTCCATCAGATCAATTTCCCCGTTTTGCAGAGCATTATACCGCGCAGTATTGTCGGGGATAGAGCGCACAATGACCTTAGCCAGCTTCGGCTGTCCCTTCTTCCAATAATTTGGATTTTTCTCCAGTGTGATGGAGTCATTCCGCTTCCACTCTTTAAATACAAACGGTCCTGTACCCACCGGATTGCTTTTGAAATCAGCCTTTTTCTCCTGCACAGCCTTGGGACTAGCAATCCCAAAGGAAGTCATAGCTAAATTTTGCAGAAAAGGAGCCTGCGGCTTATTTAATGTAAACTGAACGGTGCCGGCATCTACTGCCTTGACCGATTTAATCACCCGGCTTTTTTCGGAACCAAACATAGAGTCATAATAGTCAAATGAGTCTCCCTCATATTTATAGGGACTTCTCGTATTAGCCCAGCGCTCGAAGTTAAACACGACCGCCTCCGCATTAAAGTCAGTCCCGTCGTGGAATTTTACACCCTGCCGCAGCTTGAATGTATACACCAAACCATCTGGAGACACTTCCCAGCTTTCAGCTAATCCGGGTTGTACTGTGGTTGTACCGTCCTTGTACTCCAACAGGGAATCAAATACCTGATGTCCAATCTTTAGGGATTCGCTATCTGTTACAATGGCAGGATCCAGTGCCACGGAATCCCCACCACGCCCATAAATTAACGTGTCCTGCACGCCTTCCCCCGCTCCGCCTGGCGATTTTCCCGCCTCTGGTTTTGCACCTTTACCTGCTCCTCCACAACCGGAAAGCACCAAAACCGCTCCTAGCGCAAGTACCAGCAGTACCGTCCAGATGTTGTGTTTTGCGTTTTTTTTGCCCATGCAGCAAGCCCCTTTCACACCTTATATATTGTTAATTCGTTGATACCGGATGAATACCAAATCCTATGGATTGGTATGACAAGCTTGTCCTCAAGCTGCAGTCCCAAGTTCAGAGTTCATCCAATAGGTGTAGTAGTAGGGAAAGTATGGGGGTTCTGGACAGGCTTTTATCGTAAAATACTGGCAGAAGCACTCATAATCTAGTGGTGTATGTAAGAGATGTAGTAGGAAAATTGAATAGATGTAATGTCATAAAAGAGAGGATTATGTTAGATCATGGAGAATGTGTGATATATACTTACAGATAGTGAATACTAGTTTCAAAAATAGTTGATTATTGGATACTTTACTATAAAATCTGGAAGCAGGCAAGGGGGTTTTGCATACATTATAATATGTTTTTATGCACCATGTTAATTAACATCACAAATCAACTTACACGTTCATATCAAATAAAACTCCTGCTTGTGGTCGTAAACCTACAAGCAGGAGTATGATCTTTCTCAAAGAAATATTCATCACTAAACCTACAGACACGGCCTGACTCCTTTTACGATGAAAAAATGCTACAGGAACTTTATAAGTAAACATCTGCCTCTTACAACACCGCTTCCATCCTTTAAATCCCAACTCCCAGCCATGTTCTAAAATAAACAAACATACATACAGGAGTCGTCGCAGCTCGGTCCGGCTGGTAGATATACTGTATTTTCACCCAATGATTCACACTTTTAAAGCGCTCTATTAAATTACTTGGTGGTTTTAAACACACCTAGACGGTTCAACACGACCAGTAAACGATAAAAATCATAACTGCTTGGCAGTTTCGTATCCACAATCGGGCTTGCCGGATTAACGGCAACAGCAGCAGCCATCGCTTCCTTGGCCCAGGCCGGTACAGGCATAGCCTGACGCGCCTCCAGTTCAGCTACTCGCTGATCCACCTTTTTAATATAAGCGCTCTGTTCATTTAATGTTTGCTTGAGCACATCTCTGCTGTTTTCAAGGACGACCACCTGCTGCTGCAGGGCCTTAAATGCTGCTTTTTCTTCCGCTGTCATGGG
>NZ_JCAJRU010000359.1:0-3475 GCF_059447605.1 Paenibacillus sp. N119s
CTTTGACGATTGGGGATAAAGCCGTTTGGGGCGCTGTTGTTGCACTTATTTTTTCTTTTATTTTATTTACAGAAGAGGAAAAGTGGAAGTTGCCGCTGCGTCACTAATCCTCCATTACATCAGCCCTGAATGAACTGCCGCTGGGCCGTTTCAAAGAAATTCAAAAGGTCATTGCGGGACAAAAATGCTGCCTGAGCAGATTGGTTGCTACCGCCCCCTTTGCCCTGAAACGCGCCCAGATTTTCCTTTAAATAAGCTCCGCAGCTAATGGATTGGGTACCGTTATGTGCCAGAATGATTTTGTTTTCTGCTGTTGTGGCAAATAAAACAAGCAAATCATGCTCAGCGGTTAGCTTGGCAGCCAATTGCTGCATCTCCTGAAAGGATTTTTGTTCGAATACACGAGCAAGAACATGCCCCTGTACAGCAGACAGCAATTCTTTTGCCTGGTATGATGCATTTTCCTCTTGCAGGAGCTCCACTTGCGCCTTGAGCTGCTTGTGCTCCTGCTCCCACTTTTCGAATCGGGTCAAAATATCCCTCCGTCCGGTATTGAACTTCGCAGATAACACGTCCAAAATCCGAACACCCTCATTAAAGTCATGGAGTGCGCGAGCACCACATTTGAAATGGATTCTGGCCATCCCTTTTTGCTTTTCCCATTTCAAGCATTTAATCATCCCAATTTCCCCGGTCTGAGCCACATGTGTACCGCCGCAAGCATTATATTCAATGCCCTCGATCTCAACAATTCGAATATTTTCCGTCACTTTAGGCATTTTCACAAGTGGAATGTCCTGCAATTGCTCATGGGTTACAAAATAGCTTTTGATGCTGCGGTTATTGTAGATTTGCCGATTGGCTTCCTGCTCGATTGCCGATAGCTGGGCAGAGGTTATATCCGAACAGTTGACATCAATTGTGGCGTACTCTTGTCCCAAATGAAAGCTCTCTGTACGCGCACCCAACAGCTCTAGGCAAACCGCTGATAGCAAATGCTGCCCGCTATGCTGCTGCATATGATCAAATCTGCGCTCCCAATCCAATTGGCAAGCCACTTCCCCCTCCTCCGGCAAGCGTTCTACCTGATGCCAAATGTCCCCGTCTTCAAGAACAACATCTAATACACGAATGCCCTGTATCGTTCCTGTATCACACGGCTGACCTCCGCCATGCGGATAAAAGGCCGTTTCCTCAAGCATAACAAAAAATGCTCCGTCTCTTTCCATGCTCTGTGTAATATAAGTGTTCCACTCCGTAAGATTTGGAGCAGTGTAATATAATTTGGCAGCCATTTCAGTCCCTCACTTTTGGGTATTCTTTGTCTTGTCTCGTCCGATATTCACTTATTATCAAGCACTTCACTGTAAATATCAATGTAGTGAATAGCTTGAACATTCCAGCGCACATGGGGAAGACAGAAGCTAGCCAAGCAGACTGTGGGTACTGCTTCTGAAAAGGGATCACCATAACCCCTTGTTTCAGCAAGCACAACTAGTGGTGATAAAAGAATAGTCTCTTCTGTAGAAATAAAAAGGGTTAAGTGCCGTCTAACGAGCCTTAACCCTTTTTCAACAATATTAAATTATCATTGTTATCAGAATAACTTTCACTTATATGCCAGACCTAATTGATAAGCGTGCTCCAGTAAACCTACAATGTATTCTTTCGACTCGGACAAAGTATCATAGAAGAACTCCACCTTGGACTCTCTTACTCTTGCGTAACCAGCAATGGCTTTATTCAAATAACTAGTAACCAAATCGTGATATTCATACTTGATTAGATGTTCTTTAGTCCCTCCCGCCAAGCACATCCACAAAACCTGCTTCGTCGTAAATTCCTGAAGTAAACCTTTGTTCCAGACTTTATCTAGGTACCCTTTTAGCATGGAAGGCACACTGTACCACCATAGTGGAAACACAAAGACCAGAGCTTCCGCAGCTGCAATTCTATCCATCTCTTTCCGCGTTTCAGGAGCATATTGTTTATGGGTCGTATTCCAATCCAGCTCATCTACAGCGCTGTACACCGGATTGTATCCATCCCGATCCAAGTCCAAAATATCTACCTCGTGCTTATTCTCTTTCAATCCCTCTACAAAACGAGTCATGACCGCAAGGGTGAGTGAATCTTCTCTAGGATGCGTGACGACCAATAGAACTTTCATGTATCCGTAACCTACTTTCTCCTCATAATTGTTGATCCCTGTCTACAGATGCTATTATGGATGTTATACATTAGAGTGTGAAGTACGCACTTCAATGTGCTGTAGGTACTTTAAGGTTCCTTAGTGCCTTTTGTACTACAGATCGGAGAGGGGGAAAGTCTATGGATGACAAAGCCAAAACCTATATGCTCGGAATCGAGGCAACTTTGGAGGTCATCAGTGGAAAGTGGAAAGGCATCATTCTGCATCATTTAACCAGCGGCAGAAAACGTACATACGAACTTCGTCAACTCATTCCGAAAATCACCCAAAAAGTGCTTACCCAACAGCTTAGAGAGCTTGAAAAGGATGGAATCATCCACCGCATCATTTATAACCAGGTTCCACCCAAAGTGGAGTACGAGCTTAGTGAATATGGATGGGATTTTAAAGATTTGCTTGATCGTTTTTGCTTATGGGGAGAAGATCATTTGGATAGGATCTATGGAGATAAAACAAAGGTGCTGGAAGAGTATTCTGTGAAGGAAAAAAACTCCAAACAAGCACCACCTCTTTAAAGAGGCGTGCTTGTTTGAAATACTATGGCTTTGCACCTTGTTTATTCACCAGTCTCCGCAAATTTCCGAATACGAGTCCCGACTTCATCCCGTAGAACACGCTCCAATTGCTCCTCTTCTGTTCCTTGTGCTTTAGCCGGATCATCAAATCCCCAATGTTCACGGCGAACGTGCGTGAGGTGTGATAGGACATTTATCAGCAGCATCTCCGCACAAGGTCACTACTAAATCCGCACCATTCAGCAATCATATCTGAAAGAATTACCAGTGCACAAAAAATAAATTTTCTTCTTTCCGTCATTAACGTTTCCTTCGATATTCAATTATGAAATGATTAACCACAGATATAAGCCGAGCAGGGTAATAAAAAGTGTAGGAATAGTTAAGACGATGCCTGTTTTAAAATAAGTGCCCCATGAAATTTTCACGTTTTTCGAACGAAGCACATGCAGCCACAATAATGTGGCTAATGAACCGATTGGAGTTATTTTCGGTCCAAGATCCGACCCAATGACGTTAGCATAAATCAGTGCCTCTTTGACCATACTGGTTGTATGAGTGGCATTAATGGCAAGCGCATCAATCATGACCGTAGGCAAGTTATTCATACTCGAAGAGATAATCGCCGCAATAAAACCCATGGCCATGGTGGCTACAAACATACCTTGATCAGCAGCCGCTTGAATCACGTGGGACAGCAGATCCGTCAAACCAGCGTTACGCAAACCATACACTACCACATACATCC
>NZ_JCAJRU010000360.1:0-3369 GCF_059447605.1 Paenibacillus sp. N119s
ATCTGCGGGGAGCTCTATCGCCATAATAGCGAATGGAAGTTTGCGGCAATCGGGGCAGGTACCCACGCCGTACATATTGATGTGCTGGCTGAGCGTTACATGTAATTTTAGGTTGCTCCTACAAAACTAATAAGAAACGGGGTCCTTACTCATGGCAATTAACTTATCCAAAGGTCAAAAGATTGATTTGACGAAAACAAATCCAGGTTTGTCCAAAATCACGGTTGGTCTCGGCTGGGACACCAATAAGTACGATGGCGGTAAAGATTTTGACTTGGACGTATCCGTATTTTTGGCGAATGCGGACGGCAAAGTGGAAACAGAAAAGAACTTTGTCTTCTTTAATAATCCACAAAACGAAAACGGTTCTGTTGTTCATACCGGAGATAACCGTACAGGTGAAGGTGACGGAGACGACGAGCAAATTAAGGTTGATCTGAGCAGCGTGCCTGCTAACGTAGAAAAGATCGCCTTTACGATTACAATCTATGAGGCTCAAGAACGCAATCAAAACTTTGGACAAGTGTCCCGCGCTTATGCCCGTATCGTAAATGAGGCTAACAACGAAGAATTGGTTCGCTTTGATCTGGGAGAAGATTTCTCGATCGAAACAGGCGTCGTGGTAGGCGAACTGTATCGCCACAACGGTGAGTGGAAGTTCAATGCCATTGGCAGCGGCTACCAGGACGGTCTTGCAGGGTTGACACGCGATTACGGTTTAGCTTAAAAAATCCACACAAAGAAGGCAGGTATGCAGTATGACCATTAGTCTTTCCAAAGGACAACGTATTGATCTGACCAAAACGAATCCAGGCTTGACTCGTGTTGTTGTAGGTCTTGGCTGGGATACCAATAAATACAGTGGTGGCGCTGAATTTGACTTGGATGCTTCGGCTTTCCTGCTGTATGAAGACGGTAAAGCGAAGGCAGCTGACGATTTTGTATTCTACAATAACCCAACAGGTGGAGCAGGTGCTGTTACTCATACAGGCGATAACCGCACGGGTGAGGGCGACGGGGATGACGAGCAAATTATTATTGATTTTGCAAAGGTTCCAGCGAACATCCACCGTATCGGGATTACCGTTACGATTTACGACTATGAGGCACGTGCGCAGAACTTTGGACAAGTGTCCAATGCTTTTGTACGTGTGGTAGATGCGGCAACGGATCGTGAAGTGCTGCGCTACGATTTGGGTGAGGATTTCTCCACCGAAACAGCTGTGGTATTCTGCGAATTTTACCGTCAGAATGCGGACTGGAAGTTCCAGGCTATTGGTAGTGGCTTTGCTGGTGGATTGGGTGCGCTTGCTAAAAACTATGGCTTGGACGCTCAATAATATCCACTTGGGGGTGGTGTCCAAAGGGCGCTACCCTTTCTTTTTAGGCCATTGGAATGGCGTACGCTGAACACGACAAACGGACAGAAAGGTGACACACTCATGGCTGTTATCGTAGTAAAGGGGCAGAAGGTGGATTTGACCAAAACGAATCCAGGTCTGAGCCAAGTCAATATAGGGATCGGTTGGGAGTCCTCAGCGGCTCTGGAACTCGATACTTCTGCATTTTTGCTAGGCGCTGGAGGGAAAGTGTCGGGCGATGAGGATCTGATCTTTTACAATAATCCGACCACATCCTTTATCACTTATTCAGATGGACAACAGTTTGGCGACAAGAAGCAATTTTCCCTGGACCTTACCAGAGTATCTTCCCATATCGAGAAGATCGCGTTTACGCTGACCATCTATGATGCGGATCAGAAACGACAAAATTTTGGACAGGTTCAAGGTGGATTTATACGTTTTGTTCATCCGGTTAATGGAGAGGTTCTGCGATTTAATTTGGACAGTGGTTTTACAGTCGAGACGGCCATTGTAATAGGCGAGCTGTACCGCCATAACGGTGAATGGAAGTTTAACGCGATAGGTGCAGGTTTTTCCGGTGGATTGGATGCGTTGTGTGCAAATTTCGGTATTGAAGTGGAAAATAATCCGGCTCCTGCGGCGCCAGTGCCTACGCCACCTCCAGCGCCTCGACCAGCACCAACACCCCCACCTGCACCTCCTGTTCCAAAGCCAGAGCCAGCTGCAAATCCAGTAAATCTGAATTTGCGGAAAATTGAGCTGAAGAAAAAGGGCGACACCATTAACCTGAAAAAGGGCTCAAGCGGGTTGGGTGAAATCCTAATCAATCTGAACTGGAATCAGGTGCAGCAGAGCAAAGGATTTTTCAGTCGTGGCTCCAAGAGTGTCGATCTGGATCTGGGCTGCTTGTATGAGATGAAGAACGGGGATAAAGGGGTTGTTCAGGCGCTTGGGGAAGCATTCGGTTCTCTCCATCGCTTCCCGTACATTGCCCTCGATGGTGACGACCGGACAGGCTCTGTGAAAACAGGGGAAAATCTCCGCATAAATGGGGCTAAAATTTCTGAGATTAAGCGAATTTTGGTGTTTACCTTCATTTATGAAGGAGTCACGAACTGGTCACAAGCAGACGGGGTGGTCACGCTGTACCAGAAGGACGGGCCGGACATTATTGTTCATATGAACGAACATGACAATCGCAAAGGGATGTGTGCGATTGCGATGATCCAAAATGTGAATGATGAAACGTTCAGTATCGAGAGACTCGTGCAATTCTATGGCGGTCATCGTGAACTTGATCGGGCATACAACTGGGGCATGCGCTGGACGCAGGGTAGTAAATAAACTGAATTATCGGAGGCACTCTTTTCATGTTAAATGATTTATTCAAAAATATCAGCGAGAACTACGGTCATTTCTTTTCATGGAGTGATGTGGTAGGCACGTTTACTGACCCGGTAAGTTGGGGGATTATTGGTACTCTCATTTTGCTGGAAGGTCTTTTGTCGGCGGATAACGCTTTAGTTCTTGCGGTTATGGTTAAGCATTTACCGAAGGAACAGCAGAAGAGAGCCTTATTTTACGGGATTTTAGGTGCGTATTTATTCAGATTCCTGGCCATCGGCTTGGGTACCTTCCTGATTAAGTTTACGCTGATTAAGGTACTGGGTGCCGCTTATCTGCTTTATATCGCTTATAAGGGCTTGTTCAAGTCCGAGGGTGATGGAGAAGTGAAGAACAAACCTACTTCTTTCTGGAAAACCGTATTAATGGTCGAACTGATGGATATTGCCTTCAGTATTGACAGCGTCATTGCCGCTTTTGGGGTGAGCGAGAAAGTATGGGTTCTCTTCATGGGTGGTATACTCGGTGTTCTGATGATGCGTGGTGTCGCACAACTGTTCCTCAAGCTCATTGACAAATTTCCGGAACTGGAACAGACAGCCTTTATTATGATCGCCATTATCGGGGGTAAAATGCTGGCTGCTGCTTTTGGCTTTCATAT
>NZ_JCAJRU010000361.1:0-3354 GCF_059447605.1 Paenibacillus sp. N119s
ACTGCTCTGCGCTTGATCAACCATAGACCACGAAAATGCTTGGGTTGGAGAACCGCTCACGAATCCTTTTCAGAGGAACTGTCGCACTTAGCTTGACAATCCGTCATGTTGAAACAAATAGGAGTTACACTACATTTTATGAGGTGACAAGAATTGAATACACCGGATAAAGAGTATGTTACATTAGAGCATTTTTTCGCAATGTTTTATAGTAATTATGATTCGGATATAAAAATGTTGAAAGAATATACAGAGCTCTATAAACAAATGGAGTCAGGTGAAGTTATTAATGAATTAATCGACCAACTGAATGATTTTGAATTATGTGTAGGGAGTGGGATATTTAAAGACATATTAGAGCATTACGGAAACAAAATGAAAGTTGAAGATTTTAGAAAGAATATCAAAGGGCTTTTAGAAAATCTGAGTAGATGATTTGTAAGTAACTCAATGCAAATTCTCATAAAAAGTATCGTTGCTGCTGGCTTGATGGCTTTTGTCTGCAAGAGGCATTCCGAGGAAGTTTGATCTGGTAGACAACCACTTGGCGGCTTTATGAATACAAGACGTTATAGGAAAGGGATGCAAACTATAAAAGAAGGTGTTCAAGCTGTTTGGTTTATTTAAGAAAAAGAAAACAATATTTGAAGATCAACTAAACCAACTTTCTGAATTGGGCATCTTCATGAGATCAGATTTAAAGAAAGAATTACTTTTAGAAGAAATTTTAAGAAGTGAATATGAAGAAGATCCCTACAACTTGCTACTACTTACTTTAGGTGGAGAAGTTGAAGTGAATGGTGAATTTATAAATGTATCTGATGAAATTTGGTATTTGGATGCTGAATGTATTGAGGACCATGGAGACTATGCAAGAGTAATAACGCGATTAGAGAATATGACAAAACTTAAATTAAATAAGATAACGGATTACGTAGATATTCAGAATAATACTGCATGGATCTCTTTTGAGTATAAGCATGAACTTATAAGATGGGAAATGAAAGTAGATGAGGATTGGTTGGATATGGAGATATTCAAGAAATTTAATGAGTTAACAAAGACTGAACAATCCATGAAATTGTATATTACAATTTTAGATCAAGGTTGCCTAGTAGGCTATTTTTATAAAGAACAAGTAATCGAATTAAATAAATTAACAAAATATAAATTTGAAGACACGCCCTAAACAAAACGATAATTATTACCCCAGAAATGACTATGGAAGAGGTGCTAGTTCGAGTAGAACCCTAAAGGGAAATTGAATTAAGTAATTCACAGTGTGGTCGCTTTCGCTTTCTTGGTCTACGAAGACCTCGGGCGTTATGGTCATAGAAACATTATCAGAAATACGACAAAGTAAGAAGAAGGTTTGGGACAAGGACCTAATGACGTTTCAGAAATGATCAACAGGATTAAACGAAACGGAAGCTCAAAAACAATATGAAGCAGAAGCAACCTTTTCTAAAAAGTTCAGTGATGAATCTTGGTTAGTGTATGCTCCTACTATGAAGATTTCTTTTGGTACAGTACAGAGACTTTAAAAGTAGGGTGTATGAAAAAGACATTATGGGAGGTTATATGGGAACGGATACTTGGTTTTTTGTAGAGAAAAGACACTTCAGAGATGAATATGAACAAATTGATGGTACATGGAGAAAAAATAAAAAGAGTAAGGCAGAATTAAATGATACTGCTACTTGGTTAAGTGCTGATAAGTGGAATGTTAACCCTGATTACTATCTGTATCCTGAAGACAAGACTGCTAAATTGAAACCAAGTGATCCTTATGAATTTTATAGTGGGGATAGAAACTATGATTTATTTATGACCACAGTTGGTTATTATTGAAGGGTTTGATTAATTTTAAATGGGATGAAAATTATTATTGTGATCAATTTATGGAATATAGAAATATTATGGATACATGCTCGGGTTTCATCCATGAAACAATTCCAAAATTATCGAAATTAGGGGATGCTGACGATGTAAGAGTGATTTTCTGGTTTGGTTAGTACAGAACATTCATTTTATTTAGTGGTTAATGATAGGGATTAGAAGATGGGGCTTCTTATAATGTGTATTCAATTGCGTCACCTGACAGAGTCAAGGGTTGCTAGAAGTTATCTCGAAAAAGGAATTTTAGTAGAAATAATTGTAATTTGAAAAGAGGAGTCTGAAACTATGAATGAAAAGTCGCAGTTACTAGGGGAGTTCAAGGAATGGATATGTTTTGTTTCTAAGATTCGTGAAATGGATTGGCAAATAAAGATTGCCGAAGATAAATGGTCAGTTCACGATATCGTAAGTCATATATTGCTGTGGGATAAATACTTTTATGAAGCAGCCATAAATCCGATATTAAACAATATGCCTTTGACATTAACACAGATTGATTTTGATCAATTTAATAAGGACGCTGTTGAATTTGGAAAAACAAAAACGAAGGAAGAATTAATTGAAATGACTATTCAGTACCGTAACATGATATTGCAGAGTATAGAGAGTTTGGAAGATGATAAGCTTACTAAAGAATATGCTGACGGGGAGTTTACTGTAATATCATATTTAAAAGACTTTATCTGGCATGATCAACATCATATAAAACAGATTGATGAGCTTAAAAGAAGAGCTAAGTGAGTATTTAAAAAAGGAATAATGCATATCATATTTTGGTTCCTGTAGCGGATATGGGAGAAATACCAAGATGTTCTCTTCTTATTTTCAGGTTGATAGAATTGAGATATCTAGTTCAGCTATAAATCTAGCAAAAGAATGGGATTTAAAAACGAATTTTATTCAAGAATCGGTGTTAGAGTTTCGTACAAGCAAAAGGTATGACGGCATATATTGTTATGATTTATTACATTTATTTTTGGTAAAGGACCGAAAAAAACTGATACAGAATTGTGTGATGCATTTGAAGGAACAGGGAATGATGTATTTTACGTGTTTTTCGTTAAGATATATAGTTGTTCAAAAGATTGGATAGCTATTTAGGGGAAGTAATTTAGCAGACACATCCTACCGCTTAACTGCCGCATGTGGCAGCCGGACTGTTAGTCCTAAAGCGCTGGGACATCGTAATTACAGATCGTTATATGTAATTGGAAGCGAAGGGTATAATAAAATGAGAATGCAAGATAAACCGATAGTAAGTATTATAGGCTTGGGATTATTTAGTCTGTCACTAGTGGTGCACATTTATTTTAAATCAATAAGAACAATGGATGATGTAGGGATGGGTATATTATTGTCTCTAGTAAATGCCATATTTCTAGGACGTGTCTGAAAACTAAAGAATTTTGTGATATGATTTGAGAAAAACGATTGGAGCATCAACTATGATTCAAA
>NZ_JCAJRU010000362.1:0-3313 GCF_059447605.1 Paenibacillus sp. N119s
CAGGAAACAACTGCCTATTCAGGGTTATCGCTGCGATTTTTCCTATGAGGGCGACGATATTACAACAACGGGAATTTATGCAATACATCCTGAGTTTGAAGATGAAGAGGGTCAATTGATCATGGATACCAGGCACCCGGTTCACCGGGAGGGTCAGGCAAGAATGTGGATTTTGTTTGGAGAAATGAGGGAAAAGGTACACCGACACCGGATACATGTAGGAACCAGGGGGTATTTTATGGAAGGCCCACGCCGAGTCGGTGAAGTTGAAGTTACAAGTCTGGTAGGCCTCTTGACCAATCCGCTCGACTAAGCTGCTAGAATTCAATCAGAAGGTGCAATCAGACAGCGAATAGAGGTGTTCAATCGAAGATGGATGTCGCTTATATTATCGATCTATTACGTAAAGACGATGTAACCTTAACCCCAGGCTTATCCACCCGGGAGATTACTGAGGTCGAAGACAGGTATGATATTCACTTTCCGCCCGACTTAAGAGAGCTGCTGATGAACGTTCTTCCAATCGGTAGAAGCTTTATTCCTTGGAGAGATACGTCACCACAGCGGATGGGTGTCATTTGGGAAAGGCTGAATTGGCCGCTCGAAGGTATGATTTTCGATGTGGAACAGAATATGTTCTGGCATTCTGAATGGGGGAATAGACCAACAGATTTGCAGGAAGCCGTGGACATATGTAAACGTGAGTTTTTGCGCGTGCCCAAGCTGATCCCCATCTATGGTCACCGATATATCCCAGAGCAGCCTTGTGAAGAAGGAAATCCGGTATTTTCAGTGTATCAAACGGATATTATCGTGTATGGAGAAAGTTTGCAGGAATATTTCAAGCAGGAATTTGGAGAGAAGACTTACGAACAGATTGATTTTGAGGCCGTAAAAACAGTTCGCTTTTGGAGTGATTTATGTAGTTGATGCGTCGAATCGCTAGGAAGTTAAATAAGTCGAGGCAAAGGAAGGAGAGCATAAAATGAAGGTGGAACAGGATTTGGAAGAAATCAAGGAAAGGCTAACCCAAATCGAGACAAAACTCGAACAAAAGTCGACTTCTAGCAAAATCCTGAAGTATATGGTCATCATTTTCTTGTCTATTTTTTTCTTGCTTCTTGTGATCGGAGTTGTTCAATTCGTCTCAAGCTGATCGGTATAAATTTACGGACAGAAAGGAGCTCGTTATGTCTATAGAAGCCATTATTTTTGATCTGGATAATACACTGATTCATCGCAAACAGGCATTTGCTGCATATACGGAGCGTTTTATAGAACGATTTATTGTGGCAGAAGAACCAGCCAGCCGTGCGGCTGTCGTTGAACGAATACGTCTGGCAGATCAGGACGGCTACCGGGATAAGAAAGAGCTGTATACTGAGCTGCATGCAAACCTGAAACTGAAAAATCCCGATACGACAGTACAGGACATGCTGGGCTTTTGGTATGGGGAATTTCATAAGTTTACGGTATTGATGGATGGGGCCAAGGAAGTGCTGTCTGAGCTGCGGTCTCGGGGCTTGAAGCTTGGTATTATTACCAACGGCTCACTTCGTACGCAACAGGCGAAAATCGACCGAGTGATGCTGAGAGATTATGTGGATACCATTATCGTATCGGGTGGCGTCAACATCGAAAAACCTAATCCTCGAATTTTCGAATTAGCTTTGAATGAGCTAGACATTGCCGAACCCAGTCATGCCTGCTATGTAGGCGATCATCCGACGAATGATATTCGTGGTGCGCAAAGTGCAGGATTGCATACCATCTGGCTTGAAGGCTTTATGACGTGGAATGAAACGGACATTGCACCAGATCATCAGATTGAAAGTCTGCGCGAAATCACTGGCTGGCTGGATCACTTCAGTTATCCATCGAACATGGAGGAGGGGGCATCATGAGTAGGGAGCAGCAACCGAGTCCCATTCTGTTATCGTTCCCGGAGCAATTCCAGACGGAGCGATTGACCATACGCGCTCCGCAATGGGGCGATGGCGCGGCGGTTAATGAGGCGATACGAGAAAGTGTAAATGAACTGCGACCTTGGCTTCCTTTTGCTAGAAATCTCCCTACGGCGGAGGAATCTGAAATTCGCTCACGCCAAGCCAGACTTAAATTTCTGGATCGATCTGACATGGTGCTGTATATATTTGATACGGCTTCGGGACAATTTGTAGCCAGCAGCGGTCTGCATCATATTGATTGGGATGCACGAAGATTTGAAATTGGATATTGGCTCAGAACCTCATGGACTGGAAAAGGTATTATAGCAGAGGCTGTGAACAGTATTACGGATTTTGCCATACAGCATTTGCATGCCAATCGGGTGGAGATTCGTTGTGATTCCAGAAACACGCGCAGCGCCAAGGTAGCAGAACGGGCAGGTTTTACACTGGAGGGAATTTTAAGAAACATCGAGTATGATGAAGAGGGGAGCATGGCACACCAAATGGTTTTTGCCAAGGTGCGTGGTATTGAATTTTAGCAGGTGCTTGTAGGATGCTGTGGAGGCTTATTATGATTCATGATATGACGAAAAATACAGACAAGTTGGTGTGCATACAATATGACATCAGCTTAAGGTTCAGCAATCTTGCAAACGCTATCCCAAGGGATGCTATACGAGATTTTCAGCCGTTTGGCGGATGTTTTTCTGTATTCGGACAGGTAATGTAGTATGAAAAACATTCGTAAAAGCAGCAGTAGGGGAGTTATTCTGAAAAATATGGAGAGGTTCCACTGGAAAGCTCGTGCTGCGTATTTGGCTGCCGTGCTGGTCATGATCTTGTTGGGCTTGGGAAGCCGGGCTTTCTCCACCCACTTACCTGCATTCGTTGCTAATCATTTTGGGGATGCCTTGTGGGCGTGCATGATTTATTTTGGGCTGAGAATGTTGTGGGTGAATCGTCAGTTGTCTGTAGCCCTTTGGGGCAGTTTGCTGTTTTGCTTTGCTATTGAGTTCAGTCAGATGTACCAGGCTCCCTGGATTAACCACATTCGGGCGACAACCCTGGGCGGCCTAGTGCTTGGCAAAGGGTTTCTGACCGTGGATCTGATCAGGTACACGATGGGTATTGTGGTCTCCTGGGCACTAGACCAAGGCTGCCAAAGGCTGGCCGGAATCAACAGACGTATAGAACGAGAACGATGACAAGCCACTCAAATAATCTGAGAAGCGAGGGTTGCGCTTGAAACAAAAGAGAAAGCGTCACAGGTTGTTGGGTAAGATGATTGGGTTATGCGCAGGATTCAGCTTGTTGTTTGCAACTATACTTATTCCAGGGCAGGCGTTAGCCGAAAAGCAGCTTGC
>NZ_JCAJRU010000363.1:0-3281 GCF_059447605.1 Paenibacillus sp. N119s
TTCCTTCTGATTTTCCTGAAATTTCTTATAACTTATTATAATAGATATAGGCTTCCGGAGAGTATACCTCGGAAGCCTATGGATTCATCTAACCACTCTTTTATTTACTTAGCCTTCTGAGCCACAGGCTTACGATTTTCGTTTCTTTTTCTAGCGCCCAGCATAAGAACAGCCATAACAGCAACCAAGGCTGCTATAAGCGTAAAGGGAATATATTTGTCCACTCGATACAAGGTGGTCGTCAAAATAGGAGCAATGATCGCGGAAATTCCCTGTACCGCAGCTACCAGCCCCGCCGCTCCCCCTTGCTGTTCCTGACTGACTGCAAGCGAAGCACCTGCCATAAATCCGGGCATCAGTAAGCCCGTACCTATGCCAAACATAAAACCTGAATCGTCACAATACTTATCATCGTAATTATACCTACAAACAAATACATTCTTAGTCCTGGAAGGAGGGGGTTAATTCGAGCGGGTTTTTGCTGAATAACGGGCTGGGCAGCCGGAATCGCTAGCAGAGACACCACGAATGCGACAGCGGCAATGACAATCCCAAAATATAAGGGCCATAACAGCCCTATTAGAGTAAAAGCACCTGCAATCGCGGGACCAAAAACCAGACCAAGCCCATTGGCCGCACTAATAATAGCCATCCCACTCCCACGCTCTTCTCCTTCCGTTACATCCCCCCATGTAAGCTTGGGACGATGACAATACCGCTGGGATAAAACCGCCTATTAAGCCGCGCGTAACAATCAGCAGGATTAACAGCAGCCCCCCACTGAGCCAACCATTTAATCCTGCAAATAGAGTAAGCGTAAATAACAAGCAGCTTACACACATACCTATAAAACCAAGCAAAATCACAGGCTTGCGTCCCTTTGCATCTTCAGATTTCCCCATACTGGAGCCATTAAGGCCATCGTAATAGAGCCAAGCGATATTATTAATCCGGAATGGCTTTCTTTTAAGCCTAACTCACGAATAAGGGGCGGCATAATCGGAGCAATAAGCATGAGCCCTAGCATGGCCACAAATACACTGAAAAAAATACTCCCTTTTATTCTATTCATCCTCGCATACACCTCTACTATAGATTTTCTCTATGCAGAAGTATACGGGGCATGCTAAGAAACTACTGCCTGCATACGGAAAAAATTGCGGTTAAACGGATTAAATTTAGCATATAAAACAGCAACCAGGCTTCAGGACTGTAAAGGTAGTCTGCATTCAACCAATGAACGCCGTCGATCCCCCCTATATCGTTGTTAGATGAACTTTAATGTTCTCTTCATCGCTGACTATATGAGAGAGCTTAATTTCCTAGCATGATATTACGATATATGATGTAAAGTCTTTTATGCTTTTGAACTACTATAGGAATGGATTGAGTCTGTACATCGATGTCTAAGGGGGAAATCGCAGTGAAAACAAAGATAGGATCAAACATGAAGGTGAGATCACTAAGAACGAAGTTAACCATAATGTGCTTGATTATTTTAATTGTACCTACTTTCGTGATTGGAAGCAGTTCTTATTTTGTTTCCAAGAGTGAAATGAATGAATCAGGCAAAGTGGCACTTAAGAATAGTGTGCAAATGGTAATTGGTATGATTAGTTTCCTCAATGGGCAAGTCGAAGCCGGTAATTTAACATTGGAGGAAGCACAGGAAAAACTGCGCATCGAGCTGCTCGGTGTAAAAGATGCTAATAATAAAAGACCGATAAAGATTAAATATACAGTAGGTAAAACAGGTTATCCGTGGGCAGTCAACCAAGATGCCGTTTCAGTGATGAACCCTTCAAATGAAGGTCAGAATTTAATGAATGCCGTGTCGGAAGACGGTGTGCAAGTGGGAAAAGAGTTTGTAGAAGTCGGTACAAACGGCGGGGGATTCGTCACTTATAAATGGGCTTTACCTGGTACAGATCAAGTGGAAACGAAAATTTCTTATGTTGAAAAGGATCCTTATTGGGGATGGATCATCGGTTCTGGAGCATATTTTAACGAATTTAACAGCGGAGCGACCAAAGTCCTTTATATTGTTCTGATTATTACGACTGTTGCGGTTATTCTGGGAGCAATTATCGTAGGCTTTGTTTCGGGACGTTTTACGAAGCCTATCATCATGATTGCAAAGCGGCTTAACGCAGTTGCGGACGGTGATTTAACGGTCGAAGAAGTCAAAATTCGATCAAAAGATGAGATCGGCGAGCTTGCACAGGACTTCAATCATATGATTAAAAATATTAGATTTTTGATCGGTGAGGTAAACCTGTCCACAAAACAGGTCGCTGCTTCCTCGAAAGAATTGACCCTTGGAGCAGAACACACGGGGCAAGCAACCGAGCATATCACCGTCGCAATTCAGGAATCGGCGGCTGGTGCAAAGGAGCAGCAGTTGATGCTCCAGAAGACAACCAGCTCGCTTGAGGAAATTTCAATAGGTATGCAGCGGATCACCGACAGCTCCTTGACCATCGCTGAATCGTCTGCAGACGCGATGGAAATGGCGAGCCTTGGCGGTACTGCTGTACAACATACAGTGAAGCAAATGGACCTGATTAACCATTCCGTCAATGAAACCGATGCGGTTATGAGGATGCTGGATGAACGCACTCAACAGATCGACACGATGCTGCATGCCATTACGGATATCGCACAGCAGACCAATCTGCTTGCCTTAAATGCTTCGATTGAGGCTGCACGTGCAGGCGAAGAAGGTCGCGGTTTCTCCGTAGTTGCTTCAGAGGTGAGAAAGCTGGCCGAACAATCGAACCAATCTTCCGGGCAGATTTCCGAATTGATTCAGAATATGCGCAAAGATATGGAGCATTCGCTTAAGACCATGGAACGCGTAAAACAGGATGTCGACTCTGGCATTAAAATTGCCAATGAGACAGAGCAGCAGTTTAACAAAATTGTGGCATCCACCAATCATATTGCACAGCAAACGGAAGAGCTCTCGAGCATCACGCAGCAAATAACCGCAAGTGTCCAGGAAATTTCGGCGAGCGGAGAGAACGTATCCAGTCTGGCACTCCAAGCGGCAGACAACTCTCAGAATATTGCAGCGTCTGCAGAAGAGCAGCTGGCTTCGATGCAGCAGATCACCGGCCTGGCAACGACCTTGTCAGATATGTCACAGAAATTACAGGAACTAACGGTCAAATTCAAATACTAGCGGATTAAGTTTCTCCAGAACATCACGCTAAACTGTTATTTATATTTATGAGGTCAACCAATTCTTTAGGGTTGGCCCTTTTTGCATTTGTTCTGAG
>NZ_JCAJRU010000364.1:0-3256 GCF_059447605.1 Paenibacillus sp. N119s
GCGTCGATCCGTCCTTTGTATTCGAGCGTCCCGTCCTCATTCCAGCGCACCAAATCGCCTGTACGGTAGCAGCGCTCCCCACTGCGGAACGGACTATCTATAAACTTTTCAGCTGTTAAATCAGGACGGTTTCGGTAGCCACGTGCCACCCCGTCGCCGCCGACAATCAGCTCACCCCATGCACCCACAGGCTGGAGCTGCATGGAACGATCTACAACATACGCTGTGGAGTTGTGGATCGGACGCCCAATCGGCACTGCTTCGGACTGCACGCCAACAATCGCATGAGTTGTAGAAAAAGTTGTATTTTCCGTCGGGCCATAGCCGTTGATAATCCGTAGGGATGGATGAGCCTCCAGCACTCGGTTAATGTGCGGTACGGACAACACATCACCGCCGACCAACAGTTCTTCTACCCCCTCGAATAATTCCAGATCCTGCTGGGATAGCTGATTAAAGAGTGGCGCAGTCAGCCACATTGTTGTAATACCGTGATTGCGGACAGCTTCCTTGAGCTTCGGCGCATCCAAAATGACATCCTGACTTACCAGCACAAGCTGTCCACCATTCAGCAACGCCCCCCAAATTTCGAAGGTGGACGCGTCAAAGACAACGGCACCGGTTTGCAAAATGCGCGTGTTAACACCCAGTTGCGCGTAGTTTGTATTTTTCACCAAACGCACAACATTGCGATGCTCCACCATAACCCCTTTAGGTTGTCCGGTCGTGCCTGAAGTGTACATAAGATAGGCCAGTCGATTGCCAAATGTACATTTTTGTTCTCCAGCAGTGCGGCCTACGACAGACGAAGATGATTCAATTGAATCCTCATTTTTCAGATCCGTATAATAGGTAAAATCCGCATGACAAGCTTCGTTTTGTTCCCCATGTACGTTATTTACGCCTTGGTTACTCTCTGCCCCGTATACATTCACATCGCTCAAATCCAGCACGATTCCGGTGTAATCCTCAGGTTGCTGTTCCGCATGCTGCACCAGCAGCAACTCCGCTCCCGAATCTTCCAACAGGTAGCGTACACGTTCAGCCGGATAATCAGGGTCAATCGGCACATATGCACCGCCTGCTTTGAGAATCGCCAGCATACCAACGATCATATCTGCGGAACGTTCAGCAACGATACCTACCGTGCGTTCGGCAGTAACACCGTGCTCGCGCAGTGTATGAGCCAGTCGGTTAGCTTTTCCATTCAATTCACCATAAGTTAAACGGGCGTTTCCAGATACAACTGCTGTCTGATTCGGTGTGCGTGCTGCCTGTTCCTCAAACAGTTCATGAATGCCTGCTTCGCGTGGATATTCCACTGTTGTGGCATTGAATACGTCGATGATTTGCGCCTGTTCTTCCTCACTGATTAGCGACAATTCCTGTATCCGCTTGTGTGGACCCTGTACCATATGCTCCGCCACGCTCAAAAATTGTCGAATAATTCGAGCAATTTCCTGTTCACTAAACAGTTCGGTACGATAATCCAGGTATAATACGAGTCTGTCGTCATCCAGCATTTCAACCATGTGAATATCGAAGTCATTCACTGTATCTCCGCAGAAATCGTTATCCACCTGCTGAATCGCCTCATCAAACCGTGAGAAACTCAAGGTACGGTACTGAATGGAAGCACCAAACAGACGCTGGATGTCCAGACTGCTTTGCTGTTCGCGTAAATCCTGAATAATTTTGTTGTACGGGTAACGCTGATGCCGCAAAATGGACGCCTGCTCCTTCCCTACACCCTGTAAGAAGGCCAACAGCTCAGATTCCGGTTCGACCATCAGACGTGTAGCCACGGTGCTGACGAACATGCCGATGGTATCCTTTTCTTTCTTAGACGTACGATTGGCATAGAGTGTCCCTACAGTTAGGTCCTGTTCACCTGTCACTTTATGCAAATAAATATACAGAGCCGCCAGGAAGAACGTAAAAATACTGATTTTATGCTCCTCGCAAAAAGCCGTAACACCACGATACAATTCTTGCTCCAGTATAAAACTTTCCCGGCGTGCAGCTGTGCTCAGTGTCAGCGGGTTATATGATTTTAAACCTGTGGTCTCTGGCAAATCGGCAAACTTCTCCGTCCAATACGCCTTGTCCTTCTGATAGCGGTCCGATTGCTCATAGCTTTGCTCTACCTGAATAAAATCCAGATAAGGATTGCCCTTGATTGGTGCATCTTGGCCTGCACCATGCACAATATCCATATAGTGTCCGGTAATTTCATTAATGGCCTGATTCATGGACACGCCGTCCGAAATAATATGATGCATTTTAAAATTAAACCAGGTTTCTTCTGCCCCAAGCTGCAAAATAACAAATCGGTACAGCTGTGAATTCAACAATGAGAACGGCTGTGGATTATGGCGTTTTAACCATTCATTCGCTTCTTCCGGAGTTACTTGAAGCGTTTCAATATTTTCCTCTGTAAAAGGCTCTACATATTGATATGGGATTCCGTCCTGAGCAGTGATTTTGATGCGGAAGGAATCATTTTGGGCAATCACCCGGTTCATTGCTTGTTGTAATGCATCTATACGAACAGTTCCTCTGATTTTTACAGTAGCAATAATGGTTGAAGTGTTCCGATGAGGATACAAAAGCTCCGTATACCAAATACGTTGCTGTGGCTGGCTTAAGGAAAACAATTGAACATCTTGTTGTGTCATTCGTCTCTCTCCTCGCAAAATAGATATTTGGTAAAATGAAAATTCGCATATTTATGCGGTTTGTTCCTCAAAATGCTTTCGAAACTGGAGCTCATACAGCTCTGCATAATGACCGCCCTCGGCAAGAAGCTGTTCATGGGTGCCCTGCTCTTTAAGCTCGCCATCGGCAAGGACACAGATCGTATTCGCCCGCTCAATTGTAGATAATCGATGGGCAATGACTAATGTGGTACGATCCTTCATTAGCTCATTTAAGCCCTGCTGGACTTCATATTCTGACTCTGCATCCAGAGCCGAGGTTGCCTCATCCAGCAGCAAAATCGGTGCATTTTTGAGCAGAGCACGGGCAATCGCAATCCGCTGTCTTTGACCGCCAGACAAATTGGCTCCGCGTTCACCGACAATCGTATCGTAACCCTCCGGTAGCTCGGCGATGAAGCCGCTGGCATAGGCTGTCTTGGCCGCTGCCTTTATTTCATCATCCGTGGCATCCGGTGAGCCAAAGCGGATATTATCCGCTACTGTACCGTGGAACAACGTAGCCTCCTGTGGTACATAGGCCATTAAATCCCTAACCT
>NZ_JCAJRU010000365.1:0-3238 GCF_059447605.1 Paenibacillus sp. N119s
GCAGAATGGGATGACATTCTGAATACGAACGTACGCAGCTGTTTTATTGCAACAAGAGAAGCGGCTAAGGTAATGAAGCGAAACACAGAAGGTGGCTCAGTGGTTAATATGGCCTCTACACGAGCTTTCATGTCAGAGCCAGACACGGAAGCCTACGCGGCATCCAAAGGAGCCATAGCCGCCCTTACACATGCGATGGCCATATCGCTAGGAAAAGATCGGATTCGGGTCAATTGTATCAGTCCAGGATGGATTGAAACGGGAAATTACGAGCAATTGCGTGCGGAAGACCATCAACAGCATCCAGCAGGGCGAGTAGGAACCCCTAAAGACATTGCGCGAGCCTGTCTATATTTGACACAACCCGGCAATGATTTTGTAACAGGCACGAATCTAGTGGTTGATGGTGGCATGACGCGTAAGATGATTTATGAACCTTGATCAAAGCCTAAAAGAGTAGTCCCAGTGTTGGGGCTATTTTTTATTTTTTGGACTGTCACTTATTGGGCATTTGTACCATAGGATAGGGTATGTGATTGAGAAGCAAGGAGGTGACGCGGTGGCTGTAATCAAGACCAGCACAGAAGATGTAAGGACCCTTGCCCGGCTGATGCGGGCTGAGGCTGAAGGTGAAGGCGAGATGGGGATGCTCATGGTTGGCAATGTCGGTGTGAACCGAATTTTAGCCAATTGCCTGGATTTCCAAGGGATACGCCTCATGAATGACATGGTGTTTCAAAGTCCCGGAGGTTTTGAAGCTACTCAGAAGGGGTATTTTTATCAGAGAGCTCGTGATCGGGACGTTCGACTTGCCCAGCGTGTAATCAATGGTGAAAAAATACGTCCGGCATCCAATGCATTGTGGTTTTTCAGACCGGCTGGAGAATGTCCGGATACCTGGTATAACCAGACCAATACCGGTCGCTTTAAAGCCCACTGCTTTTTTAGCCCGACTGAAGAGGACTGCCCTAATGTATATTAGGCACCTTTCAGAATGGCTCGAAGATTTAAAATTAAATTAAAACCATTTTAGGAGGAATTTACATGATTTCACAGCAAGCTTACCGTCCCGTACCCTATGCTTCCGGCAATGGATATCCCGAATGGCCAAGAGGGATGGCTCCAGTCCAAACCATGCAGCCTATGACTGGCTTTCCACCTTCAGTAAGCAGTGGGAGTCCTATGACACCAACGGGTACGGTAGTTCAAGTTCAGACTCCGCAATACGAGCAATCATACATCGAGAATATTTTACGCTTGAACTTGGGCAAAACGGGAACTTTTTATATGACCTATGAAAATAACCGTGAATGGAATGCGAAAATATTCAAAGGTATTCTGGAAGCAGCTGGTCGGGATCACATTATTATTAGTGATCCGGCAACAGGCAAACGGACTATTTTACTGATGTTAAACCTAGATTATGCAACTTTTGATGAGCCGCTGTTGTACCAATATCCCGGCGTCACCGGAAATCTGGGCGGATCCCCGGTTCGCTGATGCCTTCATATATATGAGTCTACATCCTCTGCCAGATGGCAGGGGATGTATTTTGTTTATATTCTTTCTCAAATATAGTTGCTTTCTTGGTGGTAAGAGGCGAAAACGAGAGCTTTCCGACCTAAATGATAGAGGAGTTGATTTTTCTGACATGGCTTGTGGTTTGACTGTATAGAGTATAGTTATATAATTAAATATAAGCTGATGAATGATTGAATCATTTATGCGGAATATGGCTTAAGGAAGCCGGAAGGGGTGAATGTGTTGGGAAGTTGACGCTGCTTATGATGTGTTATCGTTCTGTCTATGATGAAACTATCCGAAGGAGGTGCGCCTGTCTGCCGTAATGACGGCTGATGGGGAGCATATTGAGTGACCCTTTACCGAGTATGTTTAACTTATTTATTGTTTTTGCATTAGTATTATTAAATGGTTTTTTTGTATCTGCGGAATTTGCCATGGTGAAGGTCAGAGGCAGCCGTATAGAAACCTTGGTGGAGGCGGGCAATAAAAAGGCCGTATATGCCGCCAATATGATACACAATTTGGACGCTTATTTGTCTGCCTGCCAATTGGGCATTACCCTAGCATCATTAGGACTGGGATGGATCGGAGAGCCGGCCATCGCACATTTGATTGAACCTGTATTTACAGCCGCTGGCTTGGGAGCGGTATATGTGCACGGTACTGCCGTGGTCATTGCATTTATTGTCATTACGATTTTGCATATTGTGTTGGGTGAATTGGCACCCAAAACGATAGCTATTCGTAAAGCTGAAACTATTACGCTGTATTCAGCCATGCTGATGACTTGGTTTTACAAGTTGATGTATCCATTCATATGGGCGTTGAATGGAATGGCGAACAGCCTGCTGCGTTTATTCCGTCTGGAGCCGGTATCCGAATACGACGATTCCGCGCATACAGGGGATGAAATACGCATTCTGATGAAAGAAAGCAATAAGAGCGGACTAATTGATAATACGGAATTGGCGCTTGTTGATAATATATTTGATTTTGCCGACACCACCGCCAGGGAAATCATGATTCCGCGCACGGAGATGATCTGTTTATACAGTAATGAGTCCACAGAAGAAAATCTCGCGATTGCAACGGAAAGCATGAGAACCCGTTATCCAATCTGTGCCGAAGATAAGGACCATATTATCGGCTTTATCCATATTAAAGATCTTCTACGTGCGAACACGCTCGATACTCGTACGATGATTCGACCGATCCTTGCTGTTCCGGAATCAACGCAAATTAGTGATCTGCTCAAACGCATGCAACGTAGCAAAACGCAAATTGCAATTTTGATTGATGAATACGGTGGCACATCGGGTATGGTAACGCTGGAAGATATTATGGAAGAAATCGTCGGTGAAATTCAGGATGAGTTCGATCAGGAACGTCCGAGTTGTGAGCGGATTAATGACGATGAATTTTCGATTGACGGTATGTTATTAATTGATGAAGTGAACGATCGCTTTGGACTGGATCTAGATCATGAGGATTATGATACAGTAGGAGGCTGGCTATACTCACATGTTGAGGTTATTCCTCCACAGCCTGGCCAGTCTGTAGTGTTTGAAGGATGTATGTTCATTGTAGAAGAAGTTGAAAACAAGCGGATTTCACGTATCCGGCTAATTAAACAGCCTATCGTCGTGGAGGAAGCAGGAGTCTCTTAACGGAAAAATTATGGAAAGCGGCCTTCAATCATGTGGGGTCGCTTTTT
>NZ_JCAJRU010000366.1:0-3227 GCF_059447605.1 Paenibacillus sp. N119s
AAGATTGTACATGAGAAACACAGGGAACACTACTATAACTTTTACTGTGAATCAGGGAAGTGTATCTGGTGCGGAAAAGTACAGTGGTACAGTAAAACCTGGTAAAACATTCGATGAAATATTAAATCCAAGCAAGCCATGGACTGTAGGGAAATTTTATGTTAGTTTAAGTAGCGGTGCTGGTTCCATGTCTGGAAAACTAGGAGTTCGGACTAGTACTAATACGGATTTTTAAATATAATTGCTGGGAAAGCGAGAGCGAGCCAATGAGGCTCGCTTTTTTTGTTGGGGGTGGTGATTGTGTAACATGGCGAGAGAACGGAGTCCTGAGGGAAGGGTCCGTAAATAGAAGTCTATGGATTGCTGGCAGGATCAAGCAGCATGAGTCCAGCCTGACCGATGAAGAAAAGAAGACCAAAAAGGAAATTGTACCAGGTTACGAGAGATAACCACCGTTGTTGCCTGGCCAGCAAAGAAGAAAAAGAAGTACAGTATCTATTGTCCTACTGGCAGCTCTATAGATTCGCAAAAAAAGATATTGACAACTGTTAATTTATGGATAAAAATAGTAAATGATTATAAAATACTAGGATTTTATTCGAGGGGTGGCTATGGCATGAAGCATACACCTACGATTCGAGCAGAATTAGACAGATACATACAACAAGAGGGCATGAGTCTAACGCAGTTTGGGCATATAGCAGGCATGAATAGGGGAATAGTAAGCGCTATTGTGACAGGGAATAAGACTATGTCTGTTAACCAGCTTGACCTAATCACTGAGGCTATGGGTTTGCCAGAAGGACATTTCTACGATCTGTTTATAGAAAACTACATCATCGACACTCCTCCAAATATGAGGCGAATCGAGCCGTTTTTATTTCGCTGTGCGGAGTTGGACAAGCTGGATGCGATCCGTCGAGTGGTGGGAGCCATCATGGATAATCTACTCTATTCACACAAGCTATTTGAAATTGCGGAAGACCTATTTGCACAGGAACGATATGCTGCTGCGCTGCTGCTCTATGAGAGTGTAGCTGAAGCGGAGAAATATCAACATTCTGAACGACTAGCCATCTGCCAATATCGCATATTTACGATTCAAATTGGGGACGATCAAAGTCGTAATATCAGGGCGGCAGCGGTGTTTGAAGCTTTTGTCGAACGTCTAGATGAAATAGACCAACTTGACGCATTAAAGGATTTGGCAAACGTGTACAGGTCTTTGCGCAAATGGGACAAGGTTGATGAGATAGCGAGGAAAATGAGAGCTAAAGCCGAAATCCAATATGCACTGAAACATCAACAGAATGGTCGGGAACGTCTTGAATCTACTCTTAAGCTTAGCCGTCCTTTGTTTGTATACATTTCCTATGCTGATCTACTGTGTGCAGGTGTCTGCGAAGCCCAAGACGATTATCAACAAGCTCTAGATTATACATACACCTATGCTAATTTAGATTGGGTAAAAGAGACGGATAAGGATACCCAACATTGGATCGGCTTGTTTCAACATTGGGCAGAAGTTAATACATACGTATTTAAACTTTTGTCCGGGGATACAAGTGTGCTAACGGATTATGTTGAATACATTGCTGCTTCAACCAATAAAGCCGATAAAGAAATGGTAACAAAGCTACTGAACGTAGTGTTGGCAGCTAATCGATATCAGTTGGATGTGAATCACATACTTAAACGTTTTAAAACGGTTATTGACTCTTTTGTGCAGCAGGGACAGCTAGCATCTGATATGTACTCTAATCAAGTTATACCAGAGCAATTCGCACGATTGAGTTACGAATTAGCTTATTATCATTTATATCGAGGTACATACAACGATGGCTTCAAATACTTGATGTATTCAATGGTAAGTTATCATACACTAAATAATGAGACTTATTATATAAACTGTATAGGGCTGTTTGAGCATTTCCGTACTCATGCGGTTCCTGAAACAATGGAAAAATTCTCAAAATTTATTGAAAAGGTGTGGTTAGATAATGTTGAAAAAGGTTGCTTTTCTGATCATCGCGGCTAGCTTTTTGTTTATTGTTACTGTGCCTGTTCAGTCACATAGTCATGTTATTCAACTAACGGATGTCGTTGGAGGAGCTTAAACGTAAGCAAAGCAAATCCCCGCTAACCTTAATTGGTCGGCGGGGATTTTTTTGTTGAAGACTGATTGACACAACTTTCGTAGCTCAACTATATGTTCTTCAATGAGCTTAGAGAGCAAATCAAATTTATCTTGATAGTGATGATATATAGTCCTTGGACCAACAGTCGCTTTGTCGGAAATATCTTGGATTGTAATTTGATCGAAACTTTTTTTAGACATCAGTTCAATAAGAGATATGATAAGTAAGCCAGTGCTTCAGCGAAAGTAATGGGGACATGGTAGTAAGAGCGCTTAATCCTAGGATAGAACAACAAAAGCAGGCCTAACGAGCAAATGTACTCGTTGAGGCTTGCTTTTTTTTACTCCTATAGGAGCTGAGCAGCCCACATTAGGAATCAGTTGAATGACTTTTTAATTATTTTCAAAAAGATATTGAAATATTTGTGACTCCTAGTTATAATACAAGACATAACAATTAAAAGCGCTTACATGGGAGGGGGGTGAAGCAGATGAAGATTGCAGGAATGAATATTACGTACAGGTATTTTCCTTTCGAGCACTTCCTGGACCAAGTCGCCGAGCTTGGGATCGAGCACATCGAGTTGTGGGCGGGCGAGCCTCATTTGTACGTCTACCGGAATGTTCTTGGCAACTTGAGGCGTGTGAGACAGCAGCTCAAATCCCGAGACATGAAGGTCGTCTGTTATACGCCGGAACAGTGTGTCTATCCCTTCAATATTGCCGCTTCTGACCTCCAGCTACGGCAGAAGAGCATCGACTACTTCCTAGATAATCTGTACGCGGCGCTGGAGCTGGAGACCGATATGATGCTTGTGACTTCAGGAATAGGAGACTTTGCTGTATCGCAATTGGAATCATGGAAATATGCGAGCGACTCCATCTATCAGATATCTAGGGTGGCTGAAAAGGAAGGGGTGACTTTAGCGTTGGAGCCTCTGACCCGATTCGAATCGAATCTAATTATCGATGCTAAGGGAATCAAGAGGATGCTGGAGGAGATCCGTTCCCCGTCATTAAAAGGCATGATCGACACCGTAGCGATGCAACTCGCTAGCGAGACACCCGAAGATTATTTCTCCCTACTCCC
>NZ_JCAJRU010000367.1:0-3196 GCF_059447605.1 Paenibacillus sp. N119s
GCAGGTCAGCAAAGTTGCCTACGCTATCGTGTACATGGTCATTATCATTCTAGCGATTAATAGCTTTAGTGTAGCGATTGGTTATGCCAAAGAAGCAATTGATAGCATGATTCACTTCATGATGGCGATGTTGCCCTTGCTTTTTACCATGTTGGCTTCGATGGGGAATGTCGTCACCGTTTCAGTGACTCACCCGCTGATTGTATTTATGATCAACACGGTTGGAACAGTCATTCATACGCTTGTTTTCCCGCTGCTATTCTTCTCGGCTGTGCTGTATTTGGTCAACTCGCTAACGGGCAAATACAAGCTGACCCAGTTAGCCGATTTACTGCGGAACGGTGGAGTTGCTGTGCTAGGAGTGCTTCTGACTATTTTTCTAGGAGTCATTTCAGTACAGGGATTAACATCGTCGGTTACTGACGGATTAACGATCCGCACAGCCAAATATATTACAGGTAGCTTTGTTCCGGTGGTAGGCAAGGCGCTGGCAGATGCGACGGATACGGTCATTTCGGCATCACTGCTCGTTAAAAATGCCATCGGCCTTGTGGGAGTCATCATCATTTTGTTCCTGTGCGCTTTTCCTGCCCTCAAGATTCTGACATTAGCCCTCATTTATAAAGTGACCGCAGCGATCATGCAGCCTTTGGGAGATACGCCTATTGTGGAATGTCTGGATGCCATCGGTAAGAGTATGATTTATGTTTTTGCGGCACTGGCGGCTGTGGGATTAATGTCCTTCCTTGCGATTACAGTCATGCTCGCAGCAGGCAACATGACGGTCATGATGAGGTGATATATGCACAAATTCAACGAGAGGGAGGGAGTGACGTGACCTGGCTAGGAGGCTGGCTCAAGGAACTGGTGCTAATCGTACTGCTGGCTTCCTTTGTCGATATGATCTTACCGAGCCGATCGATGGAAAGGTATGTGAAACTCGTACTCAGCCTGCTTGTTTTACTGACACTGCTCTCTCCGATCGTGCGCTTGCTGAGCAGCAGTCCCTCAGAGGTTCTGGGGCGAGCATTGGATCTGCAGCGCCAGGCAGAGATAGGTGCCAGGGAACCAACATTGGAGGAAATATTGGCTAAAGGCAACAAGCTGAAGCAGCAGCAGGAACAAAACTCTATGCAATGGGCTGGCAAAGAGGTAGCTAAGGAAATGAAAGGTCAGTTGGAGCAGTACACAGGGTTAGCCATTCAATCGGTTCAGGTATCCCTTGGGCAAATTCAGCAGAAAGAAACAGGATTAGAATCTGGAACGGGCGTTCGGTCAGTCGTGGTCAAATTGGCAGAGCAGAAGACAAAAAAAGAAAAAAATGCAGACGACCTAACAGGAACAGATATCAAGCCGGTTATGGTGGAGCCTGTAGCTGAAAAGACAGTGAATATTCGTGTGGAGCCGACGCAGTCCAAAACCTCAAATCATAATGAAGGAACACGAGAAGATGATCGTAGTCCTGACGACACCACAGAGGATGGCAAACCTGCGGATATGAAAGCTTTTGGCTTAATAACAGGAATTTTACGCGAGAAATGGGGGATCGACAGTAAATATGTTCAGGTGATTGGTCCGCAGGATGGAACACATAAATGGTAACAGGAGGTGATCCGAAATGGGGAAATGGTCGAAAAAGCTGGAGCAATGGCTGGGTGGAGGGGGGGACGGAGCGAAAAGGTTCAATTCATTTCGTTGGTTGCTTATTCTTGGCCTTATTGGTGTAGCGATCATGCTCTTTAATTCATTCGTTAATGTGAAAAAAGTCGACCCAGAAAACGTAGGGCGAGAACCGCCTGGCGTAATGAAAAATGAGCCTTCGTTAGAAACAGCGGGAGGTGAAGATAGTTCCTTTGCCGGAATCGAGAAGGCATTTGAGGACAATATGAAACAGATGCTGGAGCAGATTGTTGGCGTGGGAACCGTCGATGTTATGGTTACGGTAGATTCTACCGAAGAAGTGATCGTTCAACGGAATGTGAAAGACATGCAGGAGGAAAATAACGAGACGGATGCCAATGGTGGACAAAGGCACACGACCCAATATACGCGCGATGGCGAGATTGTTACCTATGAATCATCGGGCGGTCAGCACACCCCGATTGTTACCAAAAGAGTAAAACCGCAGGTCAGGGGAGTGCTTGTTGTAGCTATGGGGGCAGAAAATCCTACCGTGAAGCAGCTTATTGTGGACGCAGTGCAGAAGGGACTGAATGTACCTTCATACAAAATTTCAGTCGTTCCGCGTAAGCAAGGATAATATTGGAATTGGGAACCAAAGAAGTTAATATTGCAAACCACATATGAATATGGAGGACGTAACATGAATAATAAAAGACAAACTGTTTGGCTGGTGTCCATGCTGAGTTTAATGGTGGTACTGTCTGCATATTATTTGTTTACGGAGGACTCAAGTCCGGCCAATCCGCCAGTGGCAGACAGCGAGCAGGTAAGCAAGGTTAAACAGGATGCTGCCCAGGAAGCAACGTCAAAGGCAGAAGAACAAATGAACGGACTGAAAGTAAATGAAGTGGTAACCAATGGAGAAGTAACTGACGGAACAGCAGGGACTTCCACAAAGGACACGGCTTCTACAACTGATCCAGCAACAGAATCATCAAAAGCCGGTAAAGACACAGCCGCCGCTCCTGCTGCTGAATCGACTGCATCAGGTCAAAACACAACTGCAGCTAAGACAGACACAACAGCCAAAAGTGATGATAAAGCAGCCTCTGGTACCAAAACTGACAAACAGGTACTTGACCAAGTGGCCAGCGAACAAGCAGCCCAACCAACAGCGGCAGCTGTGATTGACAACTATTTGCTGGAGCGGGATGTGGAAAACCAAAAGAAAAATGACGAGCTGACTACCGCAATGAATGATAGTACACCTCAGAAAGCTGCAGAGGCGCAAAAGGAATTGCATGTACTTGAAGATAAACAGGCTAAAATTACCGGAATCGAGGAAGAGCTACAGCAGCAATTTGCCAATGCGGTGGTCCGCGAGGAAGATGCTGATAAATACAAAGTAGTAGTTTTGAGTGAAAAATTGGATGCGAAGCAAGCGGTAACGATTGTCGATAAAGTCATGAAGGAATTGAACGTAACGCAGGACAAGATCAGTGTCCAGTATGTTACACAATAAGACAAAAAACGCGAAAAAGCCCGGATTTCTGCATAATCCCGGGCTCTTTCT
>NZ_JCAJRU010000368.1:0-3194 GCF_059447605.1 Paenibacillus sp. N119s
CAGTTGCGGTTTGACACGGCGTTGGAGGAGAAAAAGCGCGAACTGATTGAGCTGACCGTAACGAATAAAAAGGCCGAAGCTGATGCCAAGGCCTATGAGCTAACAGCGGTGATGAAATCGTTGCAGGATGTCGAGCCTAACGTACTTCAAGCTATGGCCAACATGGATATGAGCCCAGATAAGCTGATTGCGATCGCCTTTCAGGAACTTGCAGAAAATGCAGGAAAAATCGGTCAGTTGAACATTACACCGGATCTGCTGCAAGGTCTCATGTCAGATACGGGAACGAGCGGATCAGCAGGATCGAGAGGCTCTGGAGGAAGAACACGATGAACAGCCGAATGACAGAGCAGAAGATTATTTTGGTGAAGCGTAAAACGCGACTGGAGGAACTGATTGTCCGATACAATACGGTGCAGCAGGCTCGTTTCTTTATGGAACGGCTGGGGGCGGATTTCAGTGATTATGTGCTGGAAGATGAGAATTACCGCAGGGCGGTGGCAACGGCGACGTCTGAGTTATCGGCTTTGGGACGTGTACAGATTGTGGAGCGGGAGCATGTGCCGAACTTTATTTTTGGTGAACAGGATACGGTGGTGGTACTGGGGCAGGATGGTCTGGTAGCCAACACGTTAAAATATTTGACAGAACAGCCGCTGATCGGTGTGAATCCAGATCCAATGCGCTGGGACGGGGTATTGCTGCCGTTTACTGTATCTGATCTGCGCTGGGTGGTGCCAGATGTGTTCGTGCACAGACGGCCGATTAAGGAGGTTACGCTGGCTAAGGCCCAACTGAATGACGGTCAATCCTTATATGCCGTGAACGATTTGTTCATCGGGCGCAAAACTCATGTGTCTGCGAGATATGAGCTGAGATTGGAGGGGCAGGTAGAGCAGCAATCATCCAGCGGTATTATTGTTTCCACGGGTCTGGGAGCGACAGGCTGGTTGAAGAGTGTGTTGGCTGGAGCGGCCGGAATTGTCGGCAGTGCTACACGGCACCCAGTCTCGCTGACTCCAGATCACCTGATGACAGATGCTGCTTTCAGTCAAGAAGGGGCAGTAGAAGGAATGGGGCATGATCATCGTGCAGCCTGGAGTTTGCCATCGCTTTATTTTACGGTGAGAGAACCGTTTCCCAGCCGGACGACTGCTGCGGAGCTGGTATTTGGACAGGTGGCAGTTGAAAGACCGCTGCGTATTGCTTCGCAGATGCCGGAGAACGGAGTTATTTTCAGTGATGGAGTAGAAAGCGACTTCCTGGAGTTTAATGCTGGCATTGAGGCGACCATTGGACCGGCGGAGAAAAAAGGGCATCTGGTCGTATAGAGGTTTGTACAGGACAGCAATGGGTAATTATGATTAAGGTACAACCATCAGATGAAATTAATAAAGGAGGAATCAACATGAGCGACCATACTCAAGACGAGGCGAAAATCCGCAACAAGAAGAACGAGGACGGAGATTCCTTGATGGAGAAGACGAAGCTGGACAACGGCGTGGATATCGAGCCAGAGGCTGATGAATGGATTGCGAAGCCCACACCAGTATCATACGACGATACAAAATCCTCTTCGCAGAAATAAGACTCTTGCGTCTCAATAGAGCAATGATGCAAAGACAGATGATCCTTTAAGTGGGTCATCTGTCTTTTTGAATTTTTAATTAAATCTGGAATATACTTTCATACTTAGCTCACAACGGCTGCTTACCTCTGTTTTCAAGAAAATTGCTTTCAGATGATCCTGCACCGTGTAAGCCGTAATATGAAGTGCACTTGCCAGTTCCTTGGTAGAAAAGCCTTGCACAATGAGATGGACAAGCTGTCTTTCTCGTTCAGTCCATGAGTAGATCTCGGCCATCGTTTGACGCAAATGGTAGGCTATGGACGCGCTAATGCTCCAAGTAGTTGTTGCTCTTCCGCGCTGAATACAGGTTTTCCATGGTGGTGAAACAACGTAAGAAATCCCCAGCAGCTCCCTTTGTACATAAACGGGACCCGCAGCTCATCCCCGAATCCAGCGGGTTGCAAAACCTCTCTATAACGTATACTTCGGTCCGGCTGGCCTTTTGTAGACCCATGAAGCGTTGCGATGGACTGTCCTTCTCGCACCAGTTGATCGTATTTCATGATATCTTCGTGCAGATATTCGTATTCTAAATGCATGGTTTGCGATTAAAGAGGGAGAGACGGCTTATGACAAAGAATAGCATCATCATCATTGGCGGGTATGGTCATGTTGGAAAAGTTGTATGTGTAGAAGATTAGCTCGGGGTTAACCAATCTATTGGCTTTGCAAGCGACACAGCTCATGGATCGGACGGATGAATTGAACATATCTTTGATGCTGGGCTTGGGTGATCGACATAGTCAGGCTGTGATTGAGTGGACTGTAGATCAGATTCATACCGATCTGGAGGTGATAGAACAGGGACGCCCCGTGACTCGAAAAAGCTTTACCGACGGCATGGTGGCAGATTTTGGTGCAGGGGGAGGTCGTCATCGGGCATATCGGTTTCCCTTTTCGGATCAGCAGACACTTCCACGTACACTCAATGTCCCTACGGTCAGCACACGCCTGTGCTTCGATTCGCCTTTGACCACCCGGCTTCTGGCAGGGCTGCGGACGATCGGGATATCAAGTCTGCTCCGACAGCCAGCAGTTCGTGAGGTTGTAGTTCGCAGCTTTGGCAAGGTGCACTTTGGAGGAAATGCTGTAGCAGTCAAGGTAGGCGCCCAGGGAACGCTCAATGGCAAGGAGACGAGGGTCGAATGCAGGCTAAGGGGACATCATCAGTCTGATTTAACTGCGAAAGCCGCCGTCTTTGCAGCGCTTGCCCTGTATCGTTCAGAACTTCCACATGGTGTTTTTCACATGGAGCAGGTATTTTCATGGAATCGCATGCGGACTTGGCTGGGACAGCAGGTAGACGTAGATATTCATGTGAACGGACAACAAGTATAAAGGTCTTATATTCTGAAAAAGGACTCTCCTATCATCCAAGCTTATTCGGCAATGCCTTGCGGATAGGTCTTGGATTTCTTTTCCTATTGGATTACACTAGAAGGAAGTACATATTTCTGGGAAAGACCAGAGGGGATGATATGAAATGTGGAATCCCTATGAACATAGTAGGCAGCATCCGCACGATTTTATAGTAAAATATCGATTTTACACACCGGAAGAAGGA
>NZ_JCAJRU010000369.1:0-3192 GCF_059447605.1 Paenibacillus sp. N119s
TTCCCAGCCTAGAATGTGATATAAAAAGAATAGTGTGTTAAGGAGGGAAAACCGATGGATGAACATATGAAGCGTCGTCTGGATAAGCAAAAGCAGTTGTTTAAACAACTGGGCATTCAGCTGGACGCGCTCTCCATTCATGAGAAACAGTTTAAAAATAAAATGCGTGGCTATGATCCAGACGAGGTAGATGCCTTTCTGGATGAAGTGATCAAGGATTACGAACGCTTTTATGCGAATATAGCCGACCTGATGGACAAGTGGCAGGAGCAGCAGGCAACCATACGTGATTTGAAAAATGCACCCAAGCCTGCCGCCGACTTTAATGCACTTGACCGTCGTCAACTGGAAGATATCATCAAGCAGCTAGAATATAGTGTGCGCCAATTAAAAGTGCGAGTACGCCCTGAAAATGACTTTTTTCCCGAGTAAGGAGTAGTAAGCACTGTGTCGCTGACCCTAATGTGGTATGATGTAAACATGCATTTTACCAAATATTTAATGAGGCACACATATAAAGGTGGTTAACATGAGTACCCATTTTTCCGTTAGTATCCATTGTCTGCTTCTTCTGGCTGAAGGAGCACCCGAGCGAATGACTTCGTCACTTATTGCTTCCAGCATTAATACCAATCCGGTAGTTGTGAGAAGAATTATGAGCCGGCTCAAGCAAGCGGGTCTGGTGGATTCGTCGCCAGGAGCGCGCGGCTTTCGTCTAAGCATGTCAAGTTCCAACATCAATCTGAAAATGATCTATGAAGCAACCAAGGATGAAGGTCCGCTGTTCGCCATTCATACCGACAGCAACTGTAATTGCGAGGTTGGCAGGAACATAGACGCTTTGTTGGATGGTTTATACACCGTGGCAGAGCAGAAAATACAGGCGTTTTTCGAGACCGTTACGTTGCGTGATCTGGAGCAGGCTCTCAAGCAGCGGGTTGGGCAACAAAGTTCATCCGTGTAATGACGCCGGTAAGGAGAAATTGATATGAAAATCATCGTACTTTCAGACACTCATATGCCGCATAGAAGCAAAACGCTGCCTAGTCGGCTTGTACAGGAGCTAAAGGGCAGTGACCTTATTCTCCACGCCGGAGATTGGACGGATTGGTTCGTCTATGAATGTCTAGCTGAATTTGCGCCTGTGCAAGGCATAGCTGGAAACAATGATGGAACCGACATCGTGGAGCGTCTAGGTTATCAACGAATCGTTGAAGCCCAAGGCAAGCGAATCGGCATGGTTCATGGTCATGGCTGGCGCGGCTCGACAGAAAATATCGCGTTAAACACGTTTAAGGGAGAAACACTGGATTGCCTGATTTATGGACATTCCCATATTCCTGTGGTCAAAAAGATAGATCATCTGCTTGTCCTTAACCCCGGGTCTCCGACGGACAAACGCGGTGAAGACGAATATTCATTTATCGTGCTGACGATTGAAGGCGGGCGGATGGAAGCACAGCTTGTTCTTTATCCAGATAAACGTTAATTTAAAAACCAACAACTGTTGATTAAAGGGGAAGCTATGGCTATTTTTGATTTAGAACCGATGAAGCATCATGTACTGATCTGCAATGGAGGGACATGTCTGCGACATGAGGGTGAAGAAGTTACCCAAGCAATTCGGGATGAAATTCGTAAACAACAAGCAGAAGCATATATTCACACAACCAGAACTCGTTGTAATGGGCGCTGCCATGATGCGGCCGTTGTAATCGTATATCCGCAAGGGGACTGGTATGGTCAAATGACTCCGGCCTCAGGTACAGAGTTGGTGCAGAAGCTCGTAGCGGGAGAGAAGCTGGAGCCTCATCTTTTTCATGAGTGTACACGTAAATCCAGCTCGGAATAATCCAGTTAACTATTAATAAAGAACATGAGTAGAGAAAATCTTTCGGAGATTTTCTCTTTTTTGCGTTTAATCCCCGATTTGAAAGGTAAAAGTATACTGTGAACACAATCCGATAGGGAGGGAAGAAAGATGACCCCATTTGAAGATAATTTACACGGTAAGAATGAGCAAAAAGACCAGACGGGGAGAGAAACGACGGAATCTAAACATCAGAATCAGCCGATTAATCGTGATCATGCGGAGCAGTATCCAACAGATCAGGAAAGCTTATTCGACAGGTTTGAAATTGAGCAGACAGTAGATGCCATTCCCGTAGAGGATTTAAAGATGGAAAGACAGGAGGAGAGAGACAAGGATGTAACCAAGCACACCTCTTCCAGTGAGAAAAAATATAATGGCAACGTATAATTTTCAACTAACTGGTAATATTTAAAAAGAAATCTCTTGACTTTAAGATATGTGCGATGTATATTAAGTTACGAAAAGTAATTAATTTTTCTCAGGAGGTAACAAAATGACTAAAGACTTCTTCACAGCGCTAAAAGACAGACGCTCCTATTATGGCATTAGCAAAGAACATGTAATTTCTGACCAACGAATTCAAGAGATTGTAGAGGAAGCTGTGAAGTATACACCTACTTCTTTCAACTCCCAAACTTCACGCGCTGTAGTGTTGCTCGGAGAGCATCATGACAAACTGTGGAATATTACAGAAGATATTTTGCGGGAAGTGGTAGGCAATGAAGAACAATTCAAATCTACTGCTGAGAAAATGAATGGTTTCCGCAGCGGTTACGGAACAGTGTTGTTTTTTGAAGACAACAACGTGATCGCTGGTCTGCAACAACAATTTGAAGCATATGCGGACAATTTCCCAATCTGGGCCAATCAATCTAACGGTATGTTGCAATTGGTGGTATGGACGGCTCTGGAGCAAGAAGGACTCGGTGCGTCCCTTCAGCATTACAACCCACTGATCGATGAAAAAGTGAAAAACGAATGGAACATCCCTGAGCATTGGAAACTGATTGCTGAAATGCCATTTGGTAAACCGACCTTCCAACCAGGCGACAAGGAATTCCAACCTATTGAAGAACGCGTAAAAACATTTAAATAATGATTACAATAGTATAATGAGTCAGATTCCATCTGAGAACAGCACTGCGGATAATCCACAGTGCTGTTTGCCATTCCATTTTTTAAGGAATGTGACCTTTTTGACCATCGGGAACAAGGTTAATTCATCTGTAAATGGGTGATATTATGTTTGAAATTGGATGAGAAGTTTACATAAGTGTGATTGCTTTTTTGTAGATGTTTATTTGCGCGTATTTGAAGGA
>NZ_JCAJRU010000370.1:0-3168 GCF_059447605.1 Paenibacillus sp. N119s
AGATGTGTTGCTGATTCCTGGCAGTATTCCGATTGAGGAGCTTCCTAACTTTTTTGAGCCACTAGGTACTTATGACGAAATGAAAAACAAGTATACCGGCATTGAAGAACGTACAGTGAATGGTAACAGCTACGGTATTCCAATTGCGATGGTTTACTCTGGCGTGATTTATAACAAAAAAGTGTTCAAGGAAGCAGGAATCACAGAAATTCCAAAAACACCAGATCAATTCCTGAAAGCATTACAGCAAATTAAAGACAAAACCAAGGCAGTACCGCTGTTTACGAACTATGCCTCTGGCTGGGCACTGACTCAGTGGGAGTCCAGTCTGGCAACAGTGGCAGGTACGAAGGAATACGTGAATGTCACACAACCGACTACAGATGATAACTTCACGAAGGGCCAGCCTCACTATGAGCTGTACAAGGTTCTGTACGATGCAGCGAAAAATGGCCTGATTGAAAAAGATCCAACGACTACGGATTGGGAGACCTCCAAGGCGGATCTCGCTCAAGGCAAAATCGGTACGATGGTCCTCGGCTCTTGGGCGATTGATCAGATTAAAAGCGTAGCTCCTAACAAGGATGATATCGGTTTTATGCCTTTCCCGACGAATGCTTCCAAGGTACTTGTACCATTGGCAGGTGATTTTAACCTCGGTATTAACGTAAACAGTGAAAATAAAGAGGCGGCCCGTGCCTGGGTGGATTGGTTTACCGAAAAATCCAACTACGCCGTAGAGCAGGCAGGCAGCATTAGTCCGCTGAAAGGTGCCGAAATGCCCGCCATTTTGAAGCAGTATGAGAAAGAGGGAGTTGTTTTTGAGCCTCTCACTCCGTCTCCGAAGGGGCAGGAAGGAATTGTCGATAAAATCGATAAAGCGGGAGAAATCGGCTTGTGGCAGCCTGATTTCAAGAAGCGCATTATTGAGGCAGCGGTGGGTAACCGCCCGGAATCGTACGACACCATTATGAAAGATCTGAACGATGCATGGGTGAAGGCGCGTGCTGAAGTGGCAGCCAAAGAAGCGAAATAGCCATCCGAACTAACCATAAGAAGAGATTGATATGACAGTCGATGGACGGATTGCCAGGAGGTGCAGCATGTTTAAATTTTCGAATCTCAGCTACTCCAAACAAAGATTAGCAATTATTGTTGCCTTTTCATTTATTCCGCTGGCGCTGCTGGTCACTTTTGCGTACTTGCCGGTGATCAATATGTTTAAATACAGCTTTTCGGACTGGAACGGCTATAGTAAGCGTCTGGAATATGTGGGCTTTGAAAACTATATCAAAATCTTTACCGACCCCGAGTATTTCTCGGTGTTTAAGGTCAGTCTGTATTACTTTGTAGCCACGTTTGTACAGATGGGTTTGGCCCTGTATTTTGCAACCATTCTCAGCTTTCAAACCTGGTTTAAAAATTTCTTTAAAGGCATTTTGTTCTTTCCTTCCCTGATGAACGGGGTGGCGATCGGTTTTATTTTTCTATTCTTTTTTAAACCAGACGGCACCCTCGACACACTACTTCAGGCAATGGGCTTGGGTTCGTATGTCAAGCTGTGGCTAGGCAACCCGGAGATTATTAATATTTCGCTGGCAGGTACGTCGATCTGGAGATACATGGGCTTTAACTTTATTGTATTTCTAGGCGCAATTTCCTCCATATCCAGTGATTTGTATGAAGCAGCTGATATCGACGGAGCCAACCGCTGGCATCAGTTCCGCTCTATTATTTTGCCGACCATCAAGCGGATTTTGCAGCTAAACCTGATCTTGGCGATTAGCGGCGCGATCAGTGCATTCGATATTCCTTACATTATGACCGGCGGCTCCAATGGCAGCAAAACGTTCGTCATTCAGACGATTGATGTGGCATTTAAGTACAGCAAGGTTGGTTTGGCCTCGGCAATGGCAGTTGTTTTGCTGTTGATCGTCGTTGCTGTTACGCTGCTTCAGCGCTTGCTGATTCGGGGAGAGGAGGACTAATCATGTATAAGCTGAAAAGAATACTGGCAAACAGCATCAAATACGCCGCGCTATTACTAGGTGCGTTCATTGCTCTGCTGCCGATTGTTGTGATTTTGTTTGCATCTTTGAAGACGAAGGCTGAATACGCGGCAACCAGTCCTCTGACTCCCCCGGTCAACTGGTTGAACTGGGCGAACTATGCCAAAGCCTTTGTGGATGGAAATATGCTAACCGGATTTGTGAACACGGCCTTTATATTGCTGATCTCCATCATCGGGGCTACGCTGACTGGCTCCATGATCGCGTATATTTTGAACCGTTTTAAATTTAAAGGTAAAAGTCTTATGCTGGGTGCGTTCTTGCTCGCCACGCTCATTCCGGGGGTGACGACACAGGTATCGACCTTCCAGATCATTAACAAGCTGGAACTGTTTAACACGCCTTGGGCAGCTATTTTACTGTATTTGGGAACTGATATTATTGCCGTGTATATTTTTCTTCAGTTTCTGGAATCTATCGCGGTGGCGCTGGATGAGTCGGCCATGTTGGATGGGGCTTCCTATCTGACCATCTACTGGCGCATTATTTTGCCGCTGCTGAAGCCTGCCATTGTGACGGTAATCATCATCAAGGGTGTTAATATTTACAATGATTTTTACACCCCGTTCCTGTATATGCCCAAAACAAGTCTTCAGGTGATATCGACAGCACTGTTTAAGTTTAAAGGGCCATACGGATCGCAATGGGAGGTCATTAGTGCAGGCATCATTATTGCCATTATTCCGACGCTGGTTGCATTTTTATCATTACAAAAGTATATCTATAACGGATTTGCACAGGGTTCAGTCAAATAGAAAGATCAAAAAAATAAAGTGTTTAGGTGAGAGGAGAGTCAATTATGAATAAATTGAATGTGGATTTGAATGTAGGTAATGTACGAATTGTAGGAGATAGCCTGTCGAAAATGCCGTGGCAGGATAAGCCGAAAGGCAGCGAGGCTCCGGTATGGAGACATACTGAAAACCCGGTTATTGGTCGGAATCCTGTGCCTGGGATTGCCCGTATTTTCAACAGTGCAGTAGCACCGTATGAGGGACGGTTTGTAGGAGTGTTCCGAGCTGAGACGATTAATGGACGCCCACATCTGCACCTGGGCTGGAGTGACGACGGGTTGTCTTGGGACATTGAAACGGAACGT
>NZ_JCAJRU010000371.1:0-3079 GCF_059447605.1 Paenibacillus sp. N119s
GGACACAATCTCATACGTTGTACGCTCCTTTAGCATTCCGTCCTGGTGTATACCGGACTCGTGTGCAAATGCATTGGCCCCAACAATGGCCTTGTTTCCAGGTACCGACATTCCCGTACGTTTGCTTACCAATCGACTGGTGGCATACAGTTCCTCCAAAACCAGACTCGTTTGTGCACCATACAGCTCGGTTCTCGTGTCAAGGGCCAGCGCAACCTCTTCGATTGGTGTATTCCCAGCTCGCTCACCGATGCCGTTGATGGTACCCTCAAATTGATCCACCCCATTACGTATAGCTGCCAGCGTATTAGCTGTTGCCATGCCGAGATCATCGTGACAGTGTGTGCTCAGCTGTATTTTTTCGATACCAGGTACTTGTTGTTTTACAACTCTAAACATTTCTCCAAACTGATCTGGCGAGGCATATCCCACGGTGTCGGGTAAATTGACGACTGTAGCCCCAGCACGAATTGCCATATCTACAACTTCACAAATGAAGTCCAGTTCGGTACGACTGGCATCCTCTGCCGAAAATTCTACCTTGCTAAAATACTTGCGCCCATAACGAATAGCAGCGGCAGCAGTCTCTAATACTTTCGCTTTATCCATTCGCAGCTTGTGCTGGCGATGAATTGGCGAGGTAGCCAGGAACAAATGAAGACAAGCGTCCTCTGCTCCCCGTAGAGCTTCTCTGACTGCATCAATATCCTGCTCTTTTGAGCGTGCAAAACCAACCAGTGTTGCTTGGGTGACCTGTTTGGCAATTTCCTGCATGCTGATGATCTCACCAGGTGAGGTTGCTGGAAAGCCAGTCTCAATCCGATCTACGCCTAATTTCTGAAGCTGAAGAGCGATTTCCACCTTTTCTGTGCTGGTTAAGCTAACCCCTGGTGATTGTTCTCCATCTCTTAACGTTGTGTCCAACACCCATATTTTGCGCATACAGATACCACCTTTGGTTTGATTTTAGGAGATGCTCGTTAATAGAAGGTTTTTACATCATTTTATTCATCCGATCATCTGATGTTTAAAATTAAAAAAAATTAAGTACTTCCCATATGCTTTTGCAATTCAAGCTTGGTGCCGTCCAAATGCTGAATACTATATAGCTCAGCAGCCTTGCCATCCTGATCTAAGATCGCTTCATAAATTTTTTCATGCTGAAGTGTAAAATGATTTTGCATCGCCGGATCCGTGATAAGATTGTTCAGCGCCTTGCGAATAGCCTCGACAAAGCTACGGTAGACGTCCGTAAGCACCTTATTGCCTGTAGCTCCTGCAACAGCCAAGTGAAAAGTGATATCCGCATCCAAGTACCCTTTCATATCTCCAGCGGCCAATGTCGCAGCTCGGCGGTCCAGCGCTTCCCGCATTAAGCGTAAATCTTCGTCATTACGACGTAACGCAGCTAATCTGGCAATCTCCAGTTCCAGAACGCTCCGCACTTCATACACCTCAATAATTTCGGCACGGCTTAGTCGGTAATCCAATGGTTCTTGAGAAGTCGTCGGTTGGCAGACAAAGGTTCCGTGTCCTTGCTTTTTCTCTAGTAGACCGGCATGCACCAGCACGCTAACCGCCTCACGAACGGTAGATCGCCCAACTCCAAAAAGCTTCATAAGCTCAGGCTCGGTTGGAATCTTAGTGCCCACGTTCCATTCACCAGCAGCAATTTTTCGTTGCAGCTGCTCAGCTACTTCATCGGCAATTTGCTTGCGTTTGATGGCTTGAAAAGGCACCATTTCGTAATTCATCTGATCATCTCCTGTTTCGTATCATACTATGTCACATTGCTCTTCTGCAACCTTTTTATCTTTCTTTCCCCATCATTTTTTAAAATGAGGCCATACCATCCGAAAAAGCTTGCACCGTCCATCACGATGCAAGCTTAGTAGGATAAAGAAATATTAGAATTTTGTTTTATTAGGAGTAACACAATACAAACGGCTGGTTGTTTCGAAAATATGCCCCGGCGCCAGTGCAATTAACCCGATGTCTTCCGCAGGCAAGTCTGGTCGATTTGGTGCATTAATCATGTTCATTTGCGGTTCAGGACAGATGAATTCCTTGTTCGCTTTGTTATTCCAGATCATCCAATGCTTATAAGCAGTGCCTACATCGTATACAAGGGTAGCACCTGTCTTGCTGTGTGTGAGTTCCATGTAGTTACGCCCATTTTGCGGAGCCGCCGTATAATGATTATCCATAGAGGCAAAATAAGGACTAACTCCTGTTGTCTTCATCAGCTCCTCTTCTGGTGATAACGGTTGGAACTGTCCCGTGGCCAGTAATCGATCTGTTAGCTCGCGCCGTTCACCGATCGTAACCTTAATCTTGTAATCCTCAGGCGAGCTGTCGGGTACAAACGGAACCCGAATGGCTGTGTGAAAGGCAAACAAGTTGGGAATCGGTTGATCTCCTTCGTTATGAATCACATAACGCTGATGCAGGCCAAATTCGTCAAGACTGTACGTCAGCTTAATTGTAAAGGTGAAGGGTAGATAACGGAACATAGGATGCCCTTCCCTTACATGCTGATTCATTACCACATAACTACCTTGCTCCCCGGAACCATAGTCCTCAACTTCCCACCGAACGGTGTGCAAAAAGCCATGCAAATGGTTATGGGTCGCCTCTTCATTAATTGGCAGCTCATATGTAACCCCATTCCACAGGAATTTTCCGTCCTCATAACGATTCGGAGGGAACAAAAACGGAATTCCGTAGACGGATGGGCTTTGTTTAAAAGCCTCTATGCTCTCAGCATCCGGCTCACGCAGAAAAGAATATCCCGTCTCATTGTCACGAAAAGAAATCAGATTTGCACCGTTTCCTGGCAGGGCAACCGCTTCATATCGCCCAAATTTAAGACGAATCGCCGGTATTCCATAATAAAGATCACCAATTGCAGTATGCTGTTGTGTCATCAAAAATCCTCCTTGATGAAATGACGATATTTAATGAAAGCGTTTAGCTTTTGGCTTGACTATACCATGTCCAGCAAAAAAATTCCACGACAATACAAAAAAACGATGCCCCGCAAGGCATCGTCCTTCACACACATGACTACACATAGCGT
>NZ_JCAJRU010000372.1:0-3050 GCF_059447605.1 Paenibacillus sp. N119s
AAGAAAAAGAACATTGCCGGAGCATACTTACACAATCCGGCTTATGGAATCCCGGCTTTGAAACAGCGAATGAAATTACTCCGATCATCACCCCTGAGGATATTCTTCATCAAACAGGTGCATTGTCTAAAGTCGTTAGCCCCACAAGGGTTCCCCCCAGTACTCAAAAACAATTTGCCTCCACGGACGTAGCGCCCTGGATGCTGCTGGTTACTCGTTGTGTGGTCATCAGACGCAGCCACTTGATTCGTATTGGAGGTTTTAATGAACGATTCGTGCTATATGGACTCGAAGACTGGGATCTGGGCTATAGGCTGCATCGCTTGAAAATCCCCTTTTATTGCATCAAAGAGGTGGTCGGGTATCATCAGGAACATCCAACCCATCTCAGAGGTAACGTTTTAAATATGGAAAATTTGAGAATCATGTATGAAACTTACGGATTCCATGACTCCTCGTTAAATTTATTCGCTCTCATCCCTCCATCCGAAGATTTTGAGACCTACAAAAATACGCTGCGAGTATTGCGCAGGGGACTCCGTTCCAGGTTAACACGTTCATCGGCCATGTTGTTAAAAAGGACATTACGCATGGCAGCCAAGCAGTTCTATTATCACAATAATACCCCAGCATACCAGCAATCATTACGAATGATAAAAAAGAAAGCAGAGCACCGGAAAAGCCGAGTCGCCCACGTGTTACGAGAAATGCTGGTAAAGTCTGAAAGGCTAGAGTCAAATCAAAATATAAGCTAATTGCGGATGATTTCATTTTCAGGAGGTAATTCATCGAATGAAAAATCCACAATCGAATGAGATTGTGGATTTACGTGACTTCATCTGGATGCAAAACAGCAGCTATTTCGTAATTTCGTTTACTTTTGTTTATCTGTTAATGTTCTCACTTCAATAGGATGCAGGTTTGCCTCGATCTGAGCCCGCTGTGGTTCATACCACTCTGGCAGCATTAATTTCTGCCCCAAAGATTCAGCAGGTTCATCGTTAGCAAATCCCGGTGGATCAGTAGCAATTTCGAACAGTATGCCACCCGCTTCTCTGAAATATATCGCATTAAAATATTGGCGGTCGATGATTGGAGTTGGCTGATAGCCATAATGCTGGACTTCGCTTCTCCACTCTTCATGTTGCTCAAAATCTTTTGCGCGCCATGCAATGTGATGTACCGTGCCTGCTCCACCGAAGCCTAAGCCCATTTTGACGAGCGGAACATCCACAATGTTGCCGATTTCTCCAGCGGACTGATAACGAGCATATTCGGCGTCTTCGTCGATCTTCGTAAATCCGAGTATGCTCTCCAATGCATCCATCGTTTTCTGTGGGTTGGTGCTAAACAGCACGGCGCCTCCGAATCCCTTAATTGCTTTATCAGCCGAAATACCACTGTAAGACCAGGTACTGTTCGCTCCCTCTGCACGTTCAACAAGCTCAAGACGCAGGCCTTCATTATCCTCGAATTGAAGATATTGTTCATTAAACCGGCTTGTTTTCGTCACTTGAATATCAAAGCTTTGCAAACGATGCTGCCAAAAATCAAGCGAACCTGGCGGTACTACATACGAGGTTATGCCCACCTGACCACCTCCGATTCGCCCTTTGGGAGTTCCTGGTGCAGGGAAAAAAGTAATGATCGTCCCGGGGCTTCCTGCCTCGTTACCAAAGTACAAGTGGTAAACCTCAGGGGCGTCGAAGTTGATCGTTTTCTTCACTAACCGAAGCCCTAGAATACCTGCATAGAAATCGACATTTTTCTGCGGATTACCGGCAAAAGCTGTAATATGATGGATACCTGTCGTTTGAAGTGACATATGAAACCCTCCTTTTCATTGTAGAAATCCTTATATTTCATCATTGGTCATTTTTAATGGCCTAAGCTCATGTATTAATGAAGTATTGCATCGATAGAGTATGAACCTGCCCCTGTCAACGCAATCCCGATGACGACAGCAATAAGGACCAGCGGATATTCATATCCATTAGCGGTTGCCCAGATTCCGTTTTGACCATGCACTTTGACAATCGCTCCGAGCATCGCCATCGTAATCAACAGTGCAGCCAGTGGAGTGAGCAGTCCTACAGTAAATAGAGCCCCTCCCAGCAATTCCATCAATCCAGCGGTCACAGCCATCAATACCCCAGGCTTGATCCCGATGGATTCCATCCAACCACCGGTACCTTTTGGACCATAGCCGCCAAACCAGCCAAAAAGCTTCTGAGCCCCGTGCCCCACAAATAACAACCCAACCACCAAACGTATTAACAACAATCCACTTGCCAACATAAAATCACTCTCCATATTATATTTATTATTTAAAGATTTTTAAATTAGAGATATTTAACAAAATTAAAATCATGGTTTAACAATTTTGGCCTGCTCTCGTCTAAGTTTTTCAGGAGTTACATCATCTCCATTTGGATCATAAATCGTAGCGTTCAAGAGAATGCTTTGTACAGATCCCCGAAAGATTTGAAGGTATTCTTTGCGAAGATCCATTTGTTCCGTTTTTTCATTTTCAGTTAACCCGACATCTTTTGCTTTGTTTGCAAGCTGGTTAATTCTTTCTAAGATCGCAATCATGTGTATACCTCCCTATTCATAATTTTCTGTTGTTTTATCTTTAATTTATTTATCTTGATATAAAGATATAATACTTTTTTGTTCTTGTCAACCCTTTATTAAAAATGATTTTTTCTTTGGTTGCTTACATTTCAAGTTCTCATCGTTGCTATTTAGAAAAGATGATCCCCTACAAGGAACACGTAGCAGTCATCTTTGCGCTACAATTCGTGGATTTGATTGATGGGGCGAGTGATCTATAAACAAACCCTCACAACTCCTTGTTATTATCTCTATTTGTTCTATTAGGCTTACTTCAAATTCTACGGGGTTGCTACTAGCATTAAAGATATGATAGTTTATCACCGTATAGATGGATGGTTTGCACAAATACATTGACTAGGACGTGTCTGAAAACTAAAGAATTTTGTGATATGATTTGAGAAAAACGATTGGAGCATCAACTATGATTCAAA
>NZ_JCAJRU010000373.1:0-2996 GCF_059447605.1 Paenibacillus sp. N119s
AAACACAGGGTGAGATGTTTGCATCCTTTACGGCGTTGCCGACGAAACTTCACTTTGAAAATTATAGTCAGGCTTTTCATCAGACCCATTTGCTGAACAGCGCTTTAAATTCTACGATTATTTCTTTTATCGGCATTGGCGGGATCGTGGTCTGTTCTGCATTGGCAGGCTACAAGCTGTCTCGTACCAGTGGAAAACTAAGTAACGCGATTTTCTTCCTGTTTGTCGCCTCCATGCTGGTGCCGTTTCACTCCATAATGATACCGCTTACACGGATGGCAAAGGATTTGTCTGTTCAAGGCAGTACGTATGGCTTGGCTCTAATCTATATCGGCTTGGGTGTGAACATGGCAATCTTTTTATATCACGGATTCGTCAAATCCATTCCGCGTGAGCTGGAGGAATCCGCGCAAATGGACGGGTGCAATGAGTTCCAAACGTTCTTCCGCATTATATTTCCTTTATTGCTGCCGATCACCGTCACGATTGCTATTTTGGATTTCCTGTGGATTTGGAATGACTTTTTGCTTCCGCTTTTGATGCTGACGGATGTGAACCATTATACCCTGATTCTCTCGACCAATATGCTGTTTGGAGAGTACAACAAGGATTGGTCGCTTATTTTGGCCGCACTTGTGCTGACCTCCATCCCGGTGATCCTGATCTATGCCTTCTTTCAGAAATTCATTATGGAAGGCATTGCGGAGGGAGCGGTTAAGGGATAAGATGTACTTTTCATCGAAACAAAAGCCTTCCTTGTTTATAGGGAGGCTTTGTTTTGGATTAACAGCACATCCAATGTTACTTCAAGAAATTACTTATCATAAAAAGTAAAAGCGAAATGATGATTACAAATAGATAAATACCAGAAATCCATTTTCCCATTAGAGCTCCAAAATCTTTAGGATTTTTATATCCAATGATTATACTAGGAATGAAAAAAATACTGGATAGTAGAAGGCTGTAGTGAAATCCAGTATTGTCAACACGATTAGACCATGCGGGCAAGCCTAAAAAGGAAAACAGCTTATCCCCAAACGTGTAATTGCCAAGTTTGTAAGAAGCAGCTAGACCAAGAAGAGATAAAAGCAGTGAAAGTGATCCACGGCCTATGTTCTTTTTGTTTTTTCTCACCCATGCAAAGATAATCAGTAAAATTGCAATTGCTTGTATGCTGTAGGTCAATATCGTTAAGAACATGGAGTACCTCCTTGAACACCTAAAATCCAATGATAAGATGTCAATTTCGGGAATGAGTATACCATATTTTGGGATATATTCATATGACTTTCAACAACAAGTATCACTTTGCAATAGTGATTATAAGAACACATGGAACGCAGAGCGGCCTTAGCCATACAATATTTCATCTGAATGTAAAAGGAGATGATGATGTTGGCTACCTTCTCGGCCGCGCTTCAAGTGAAAAAGCGGATGGCCAAGCGAGTCTTAAAAATGTCCGGTGTCCACGGCATTGGCGTAGGCTACAGGGACCCTGCCCATCCCAAAAAGGGAGCCGCTGTCATTGTGTACACGGACCGTCTAGTGTCGGCCTCTACTGGACTCCTGTCGGCCACTGCCTTAGAAAAGAAATTGAGTGTTCCTGTTCGAATTGTAAAGACTGGAAAGATCAGAGCTCATGCTACGGACTATAAAGTGCGCATCCGCCCGGTCATCGCCGGCTATAGTATCGGGACGATTGAAGGCTCCGGTACCACCGGACTCATCGTCGCCCCAACTGGAGCGCCGGCTACGCGTTATCTTTTTAGCAATAACCATGTCCTCAATCCCTCCAATACAGACAATCGGGAGGCTACAATCCAGCCAGGCGGAGCCGATGGGGGAACGGTTGCCCAGGATCGTATAGGACGGCTGTATCGTTATGTGCGCTTGAATCGCACCGGAACAAACCTGATTGACGTGGCGCTTTCACTTCCGACCCGCAACAACCTGCTCAATCCGCGTTATGCTACAGTAGGAGTCATTCCGGGGCATGTTACCGCTTATCGTGTAGGGGAAAAATTGAAGAAGGTAGGACGTACGACCGGGCGGGTCAATGGCACGGTAGAGTCCGTCTATACGGACCTGCAAATCAATTATGGGGGAGAGTTGGGCTTACTGACCTTCGAAGATCAGACGGTTATTAGAGGTACGACTCCTGTATCCCTACCCGGGGATTCCGGCTCTGTATGGCTCAGACAGTCCGATAATTATGCAGCTGCGGTCAACTATGCAGGCACGGCAGATGGCCGCTTATCCATAGCTTTTCCGGTGCAGTGGTTCATGCAGGTATTCAACACACGAGTAGCCCGCCCCAGCGGGGCAGGCAAAGTGCTCACGGTAGATACAGGGTCTTCCCCTGGCTCCTATACTAGACAACTCACCAGTGAGGAGCTCGTTCGCTTAAGACCAAGAACGACCCGCATTAAACGGAGCTAAATGCTTCGAAAGCATCATCTCCCCGGATTTCTCCCCTGATTACAGAATGAATTCAAGAAATCCGGGGCGGAGGCGATGGGAAGCACCAGCAAGAATAAATTCACAATGCCAATCATTTATGAAGCAAATGTTTCACGATGCAAATCATTCATCATACAAATCATTCATAATCTAAAACATTAATGGTATGAAATGAATACGTACTTACACTCTAATCTGCCCCTTCAGCATATGCCTGGACTCCCGCATCATGGGCTGTAAGGGTGCTGCTTGCCGAGGCCAAGCCCCAGATTTCCTGGGCGGTCAGAGCTCTGTTGTAGATGATCAGCTCATCTACTGCACCATTCAGATAAGGATCATCAAACTGGGATTTCCCAATGTAGTTCCAATTTGTCAATCCAAGGCTGGCAGGCTTCAGCGTCATATTCGTGTTACGTGTCGCCTCTATGCCGTCCACATACATAATTCCGGTAGTGCCTGACAAGGTCACGACTACATGCTTCCAGACACCTGTCGCCAGTTCCGGGGCATTCAGCTGCTGTTCCTCTCCATTCCCT
>NZ_JCAJRU010000374.1:0-2985 GCF_059447605.1 Paenibacillus sp. N119s
GCGCCTATCGCGCCAGTAGCTCCAGCGGGTCCTGTTGCGCCTATCGCGCCAGTAGCTCCAGCGGGTCCTGTTGCGCCGGCTAAACCTGGTGTTCCTGGTATCCCTTGTAATCCTGCTGGTCCTGGAGGGCCTGGAACTCCCTGTAATCCTGCTGGCCCTGGAGGACCTGGAACTCCCTGTAATCCTTGAATCCCTTTCGGACCGGCAGGACCGGCAGGTCCCGCTGGTCCTGGAGGACCCTGTATTCCTTGAAGACCTTGCGGAGCATTAACCATAACTTTAGGTTTAACCTTAATCACTTTAACTTTCTTAGCAAGACACCGTCTTACTTTCTTGGCATGTCTGATCCTATGCTTTCTTAAATGACACGGTCTACACTTCATAAATTTCACCTCCACAAAAGATACCACATTGTATGTTTGGCATTCGCGGAAGATTGGACACTTGCCTGGGGGATATCTAACATGAGGAACATGCCTAATCCAGGAGGTCTTGAATGGGAACCAAATCAACCATTTTTATCAGTATTAGCAATAGCATGACTTGTAATTCTAGTGCGAAGACATTAAAAAAGCTTTGCCGACCGCATAAGGGAAGGGAGCACCTCATTAGGTCAACAGAGCTTTTGGTCTAATCTATTTTCGGACAGAATATGACAGGATTAGGGGCGTTGAACTTGATTGATGGGGTAATACATACAGTTCTTTTTTCAATTTAAACCCAACACGATTTAAGAATGATAACCAGAAGGATATAGAGTACCAAGATTGCTGTTGTAGAAGTCCACCCACCGCAAGCAGCTGGACCTGTGCATCCACTCATTGCGTTAGCCTCCTTTCTCGTCTTCACTTTAATATATGTGTGAAAACACTCTGTGACTGGGTGCTGGTAAACAAAAAACACCCCACCGGCGTTAAGCCAGCAGGGTGCTTCGTATTTCCAAACGTTTGTGATTATTCGGCAGCAACAGGTGGTTGGGTAGCTGGAACGGCAGTCTGCTCCTTCGTAGAAGCTGTAGATGCTTTATTATCTCCTACAGCTTGGTTAACCAACTCGCTGACTTTAGCTGCAAAAGCTGAAACAGCCGCTTTAGCCACATCTTCAGGTGGCTGTGATTCAAAATCAACGCGCTTGGTTTTACCGGGGTTAAATTTCTCCCAGGCTAATTGCACTGCCGATTCTATTTCATCCGAGCCCACCTGTATTCCAACCGCCCCCAGCTTATCTGCGAGGTACTTAGCTGCCCCGTGGAATTTAGCAGCTCCTTGGCCTGCAAATTTGGTTTCGGCATAAGCATAGGCATCGTGAGCAAGTTGCTCAATTCGCTTGCGCTGCTCTGCTGTAAAACGAGCCTCGTACAATGGCTTTAGCTTTCTGTATACCGCCGTGCCAAGGGTCAGCGCTCCGATTGTAACCAAGCCGATAGCGGATAGTGCAATGGTTGTAATGTATTGTTCGATCATAATAATTACTTATCCCCTTTGAGAATGTTTTTACGTAGACGATTAAGAGCAACAGCAACTTCTTCCCGAGTAATTGGCGCACCTGGACGGGTTCCATCAAAATACCCGTTTTGGGTCATTTCCTTCCACGCATCGGCTGCCCATGGGCTAACTTTGTTAATGTCTCTTTGTTGTTTTGACACTGTTTTTTCCTCCTTTTTCATTCCCTTGATCCAATTACGTAACTCATCCACTGTTCCGTTGTACTCGTTAAGATCCACTGGCCCAGCAATGCCATTGACCCGCATTTTTCCGTTCGGCAGCGTCCCGCCATACTGACCATCGGAGTATTGCCAAAAGTCCCAACGTGACCAGCCGGAAGCATCTGCCGGGACCTTTGTGGCGTGGTACCGTGCAATCCATAGCGGATAACCGGATAGCCCTAAAAAATTCCCAATAAATGATGGGTACGTGTAAATAATCGGACGCACTCCAGTAAGGCGCTCAACCTCCTGTAAGAACGCCTTAGCGACCGCAGTTACCGCCGTTTTGCTTAGGTTGGACTTATTGGACTCATAGTCCATCACGGGCGGCAGGTCGAACGTGGACACGCCTCCAGCGTCCTTGATAGCAGAAACAAAATTAGCCGCCTCTTGTCGAGCCAGCTCTGGTGTTGTAGCAGAGTCGTCAACGTAATGGTATGCGCCTACCAGTAGGCCAGCGGCCTTCGCATCCTTCACAAATTTAAGAAATGTTTTGGAGCGGAATGACTTGCCCTGCGTTGCTTTGATAAATACAAAGCTGATCCCGTCTGCAGCAACCTTTTTAAAATCAATGCTGCCCTGATGATGAGATACGTCAATCCCTTGTGCATTACGTCTATTTCGTTGTTGCATCTGTTTCATCTCCCTTGTCTTTCAACTGCCGCAAGAAACTTTTAAGCTTGAACGGCAATGGGATTCCCAATGCCCCAAGATTCTCGGCCAGTGACAGCCCTTCACGACCGGCGTAAAAATAAATCGCTGCGATCCTAAAAATAGGCGCATCTGGTTGTAACCAATCATCAATTTGTGCAGATAAACCCACCACCATTAAAACAGTAGCCTTACGGATTCCTCCCCAAAACATCACATTACTGTCCGCTTTCTTATTTTTAAAAGCTGCGATAACTCCGAAAATATAATCTGCCACCATCATATAAAACAGCACCTTCAGCGGCTTGTCCCACCCACCCAAAAATGTAACAATCAGACCAGTCAGCGCCGTAACTCCCCCTGCCGCCGCCTCCTTCTCCGATGCCCCGACCATTGCGGTCCATACGGTGCTGCCAAACATTTTTATTTGGCTCACTACCTTCTCCCCCTTAAAAATAAAGCCCCCGACCACTCACCGGGGGCAAAAAATAACGCATCCGATTGGATACGCCTTTTACGCTTCTTGTTCTGTTGTTTGTTCGCCTACTGAAGCCGCTTGTGCAGTCTCAGCAATACCCAAGTCTGCTTTGACCAAGTCTTGCAATGATGTTGGCACGTCTGCAACTGTG
>NZ_JCAJRU010000375.1:0-2937 GCF_059447605.1 Paenibacillus sp. N119s
TTGCGATCAGTGCTGGATACGAACTGATTGAGTTTGCTGTAGCCAAAGCAACTGGTACGGCAGCAGAAGCTTTTTTAGGGACACAAGGAGATGTATGGGATACTCAATGGGATATGCTCCTTGCGTTCATCGGTGCCCTGACAGCGGTGATTTTGTTAAGCGGGGTACATAACAAGCTGCTCAAACAGCTAAAAGTGTAGCAGGGTTTCTTTTTTAGACGCTTTTTATTACCGTAGTTTTGAATTTTGTTGAGGATTATATTCGCGTCACCGGTCGACTGTCGAGATGCAGAGTCGCTGCCTCCATGTAGCTGTTCAGCAGCCGCTCAAAAATACGATCCCACGTCTGCTCCAGGCAGTATGCTCTACCGGTTCTGGACAGAAAGTTGCGAAGTGAGGCATCCTCGTACAACAGATGTACAGCTTTGGCAAAGGCAGCGGCGTCCCCAGCTGGACACAGTAACCCCGTTTTCCCATGGATTACATTATCTTTCACCCCGCCTTCATTTGCGCCGATCACGGGTGTGCCGCTGGCCATAGCCTCCAAAACGACATTACCAAAGGTTTCTGTAGTGGAGGGAAATAGAAATACATCGGCTGCAGCGTACAATTCTGCTAATTCCGGTCCTTTCACAAAACCAAGCCAATGGACGGCGTGCTCTGGCACCCCGATGTCTGTTGCAGTTCTGAACTCAAATAATGGGCCGTCTCCTGCAATGACCAGCACAGCGCCTGCGCGGACATCATCGGGTAACTGGAGATAGGAGTCCAGCAACGTGTCGATCCCCTTTTCCGGTGCAAGTCTGCCAACATACAAAATAACAAATGCGTCTGCGCGAACGCCCCATTTTTCCCATATCGCTTCGCGATTCACTATGGGCTGGAAGCGGTCGGTATCAATGCCTCTACCCCAGATTTCGAGCTGTCCCATTCCTTTATTGCGCAACAATTCCAGGGTTGATCGGGAGGGGACATATATCCTTTCACAATGTCTATGAAACCAGAGCATGTATTTCCATAACGCGGGTTCAAGCCAGCGAAGCTTGTAATATTCGAGGTACTTATCAAAGTGGGTGTGATAGGAGGCGACGAGTGGAATATGATGTTTGGCAGCGTAGCTTGTTCCGTACAGGCCCAGGTTAAACGGAGTAGCAACATGAATTAAATGCGGGGAAAAGGCTGACAGGCGCTCGTTAATTTGTTTGGCATTAGGGATCGCGAGTCTGCATTCCCGGTACAATAAAAAGGGAATACTTCGAAATCGCTCCACGCCTGGTCCAGAAGACAGATGATGGTCTGCCTCCGGGGCAAAGACAAGTGTAGATACCCCATGGGTCTCCAAATAGCCAATCCATCGTTCCAGTGTCAGAGCAGCGCCATTGACATCAGGCGTATACGTGTCTGTAAATAATGCCACTCGAAGCATGCCTTCATTCCTCCTCCGCCATTCTCATTTATCCTATGACGTTCCAGGGGAGTCCGCTTGGAGGCTCCGGCTTTTATTGTGTCATGATTTTGTTTACGGGCTTGCCGTGTTTTGTAAAAGTTGCCCTTGGGACGGGCTCTTTCGGGTCTCTTCTAAGAATTTACTAATCCATGGCATGATCAGTTCTTCCTGTGATACTGATGCATATAGGGGAATTCTGTTGATATGTATTCTAGCAGGCACTATACATTTCATAATTATTCCTGATCTTTGATGGTTTGGGGTAATAATAAACATGGACTTTGTCTTGAAATTTCATTATAGTAATTCGGTATGAATAAATTTGAAGGGTAAGCAGGAGGGATGGCTTTGGCTTTTGGAGCACGGGTGTTAAAAACGGGAATCGCAGTGACGCTCGCCCTTTTTCTGAGCACGCTTTTGAACACCCATTCGCCTGTGGGGGCAGCGATAGCCGCTATTTTTGCCATGCAACCGTCGATATATAGGTCGTGGCGTTATTTTCTGGATCAACTCCAAACAAGCACATTAGGTGCGATTATGGCGTTGCTGGGCGGAATGGTATTTTCAAATGAGCCGATTGCGGTCGGATTGGTATGTGTGTTGGTACTTATGATATGTCTGAAAATAAACATGGCGGATACGGTGGGATTGACACTTGTGACTGTGGTTTCTGTCATGGAAGCTTCAGGAGACTGGAAATTTGCGGTTACCCGCTTTGCGCTGACTCTGATCGGGATTGTGTCTGCTTTTGTCATCAACATTACCGTTTTTCCTCCCAAACCGAAAAGGCAGTTTAACAATCAGATTCAAAATGTATTTAACAGCATGTCCTTGTTGCTGCGAACGGCCATTTCCGACGAGATTAAGGAGTCTGTCTTTAGAGAGGAAAAAGGAAATTTAGAGGGAGCCATTAAATCACTGTCGGACAAATATCATTTGTTCGAGGAGGAGCAGAAAAAGCTCAAGCGCAACAAGTTTAGCCAGACGAGACAAATGGTCGTATACAAACAAATGCTTGAAAGTTTGCATAAAGGATACGAGGTGTTGGACGCGGTGGAAAGGCACTACTTCCAGTCTTTACGTCCAAAGGGAACAGATGCATTTTTTGACGACCATCTGGAGCGGCTGATTCGTTTCCACGAGCACGCTCTGCTGAAATTTGAAAATAAGCTCAAACCCAATGAGGAAGAAAGTGAATTGTTTGAGCAGGCCAACGGTGAATTTATGAAGCAGGCCATTACACGTTTTGACCATTGTCAGGAGGGAATGCTGCGGCTTTCCATTGTAGCTGCGACGATGTATGACTATGGTCATCAGCTGGAGCGATTGAGCAGACTGGCCGATCATATTCATCCTGTGGAAGAGAGTCGATAGGCCAATTTTGAAAAAAAGAAGAGCGACCGCATTCATCAAATGAACTGTGACCCGTAAGATGGACACTTTGAAAAAAGTGACCCACTTACGGGTCATTTGTGTTTTAATCAAACAATA
>NZ_JCAJRU010000376.1:0-2935 GCF_059447605.1 Paenibacillus sp. N119s
GGCTGTTCCTGTAACGACAGCATCCAATACAACATCAACGAAGTCAGACCAAGAGACAAAGAGATGACAGGAAGGGGGAACGGGAATGGATTGGAGCCGCGCTAAAAACGTACTGATCTGTACATTTTTGCTGCTCAATGTGGTATTGGGTTATCAACTGTGGCATGATGCGCAGGAAACGGCCGGACCGAATCTGGATTTTACCTCACTGGATGAAAACACGCAGCGTTTAATGGAAGAGAAAAGCATTCAGGTGCTGGCTCCGATTCCCGGAGATACCCCGCAGCTGCCCAAGCTTTCTTATACCTACGTCCATAGTGGAGAGAAAGGTGACCTTGTGCAGCTGCTGAGACCGGTAGACAGCAAGCTGGTATTCACGCATGATGCACTAGTGGAGGCACTGGAGTTGCAGATCAAGGATATCGATAACTATCAGTATGATCCGCTGGATGTTCAGGAGGAGCTTGTGCCCGGACAGGCAGATGCTTTTGTACTGCATCCGTTGGTACAGGGCAAGTGGCCGCTCTTTAATGTGAAGCTGGCCCTGTTTTACAGCAATCAGAAAATTACAGGATATCGCAAAATTGAGGTGGAGCTTCAGCCTTCGGATGAAGCAAAGAAAATGCTGCCTGCGTCCAAAGCCTTGGCCAGGCTGATCGACGGCTATTTGCCGCGTGACTCCGTAGTGAAGGATATCCGGCTCGGATATTACGGACAAACCTTTAACTCTGATAGTCAGGTGGCTGCTCCGGTGTGGCGGTTTATGCTGGACAATGGAAAAGGTGTGTATTATGTGCAGATGAACGGAGATGTCATCAGTCCAAAGACAGAACATACAGAAGGGTCTTGAACAGATATGGGGATTTCTTTTACCGTGCTGTCGAGCGGTTCGACCGGCAACGCTACCGTTGTACGGAACGAAGACACGACATTGCTCATTGACGCAGGTCTCAGCGCAAAGCGTATTGACGAGCTGCTGAAAGAACGTGATTTGAGCGGAGAAGAATTGGATGGTATTTTGGTGACGCATGAGCATTCTGATCATGTTAAAGGACTAGGCGCCATGGCGCGTAAATATAATTTACCTATATATGCTAACGAGAAGACATGGTCTGCCATCAGCAATGCTGTTGGACAAATCGCGGATGATAACCGCAGAATATTGGAGACAGGTGCAACACGGGAATTTGAGTCATTGCGTGTAGAGTCATTTGGTATCTCCCATGATGCGGCTGAGCCCGTAGGATACAGCTTTTATGATGGGTCAGAGAAGCTTAGCGTAGCGACTGATCTCGGCTATGTCAGCGATAAGGTAAAACAAGCAATATCAGATGCAGATGTATTGGTGCTGGAGGCTAATCATGATGTAGAAATGCTGCGGATGGGTCGGTATCCTTGGAACATCAAACGCCGTATTCTCAGCGATATCGGTCACTTATCCAATGAGATGGCAGGTGCGATTCTTAGCGAGCTGTTGACCGGACGGACAAAGCGAACGTACCTGGCGCATTTGAGCCGCGACCACAATATGATGGAACTTGCGAAGATGACCGTACGCGGTGCGATGGAAGACCGCGGCTGTTTTTACAAGGATAGTGAGTTTCGATTGTGTGATACGTATTATGATCGTCCTACACCTTGGGATAAGGTAAGTGAGCCATAAAGCTGTCCAGTTCGGCGGCTTTGCGCTCAACCTCTTCACGGGTTACTATGCCTTTATCTACCAGTAGTTCGATCAATGTACTTAGCGCCAGTGTATTACGGTAGTGCTCGTCTTTCAAATCCGCAAGTTTGGCTGCCATGCGCACTTCATCCATAGCGGAACGATGGGAATTCATCATATATTCCTCCTGTAAAAATATTTTTAAAATGGCCTGCAATAAGCTTGGTTCTGTCTGTGGTTTTGCCGAGTGCTGTGATACAATAAAGCTAACAACAGAAAGCTTTCTGTAGGAAGGCTCTCATCGAAAGTATAGGCTGCTTTAAGCGGACGGGAACAAGCCAGAACGTCTCTATGAGACGATCATTTTGTAATAGAATAGAAGACTTGTTACTATTGTAGTCCATTGGTTTGGAAATCATTCCTCTTTTTCCCTCTATTCGGAGTTAAATTCGGCGTGTATGCTAATTTATGAGATTTGGTTGCTTAGGAAAGTGCCATTTGTGGTGATTAATAAGTAGGCCGAAACGATGAGTAGCTGGATTCCGATGGTAGGGGATATTCAATCCATTTGTGATGTTCAACGGAGCAGGTTCTCTGTAGCATAGGTTGGCGCAAGCCCGAATAGCCCTAATTTTTTAGTGAGTGTCGGTGCATGACAACGAAGGGGAGAGGATTAGCATGGGCTTGTTTGAAGATGATTTTTATTCAACGAAGGTCTCCACGCGTGCGGCTAAAAAAACAGCATTTAAAGCACGTCGTGGAGGACGGGGACGTTGGCCGCACAGGAATCACCGGGTAAGCCCGGTGCAGGCTGCTGTCATTAGCGGTGCGGTTAGTGCAGTGGTTGCCGTGCTGCTGTTCAGCTTTATTACAGGTCTGCCCTCCACTACAGCAGTAACCGGAGCAAGTCATTATCCCTTGCGGCAAGCAGCGGGCGATCCGTATGACCGGATTGTGCAAGCGGCAGCCAAGGTACGCCCAGCTGTCGTCAGCATCGTAAACTTGAAAGGGGAAGACGGTCACAGTACGGAACAATCAGCGCTTGGATCGGGCGTCATTTTCCGGGTGAGCTCAGGCAAAGCCTTTATTATGACGAACAACCATGTCATCGAAGGATCGGATGATCTGGATATTGTAACCGTAGACGGTGTGAGAAAAGAGGCGAAGCTGGTCGGAAAGGATCGCATTAGTGATATCGCCGTACTGGCCGTTGATGATAAAGGCATTAGCACAGTAGCGGATATCGGGGACTCCAGCAAGCTTCGTCTGGGC
>NZ_JCAJRU010000377.1:0-2927 GCF_059447605.1 Paenibacillus sp. N119s
GTTGGAACGCGATGCCCCTAGACGCTTAGCCACTTCATAGCCGGAAGCCGCATTTTGTCTCGAAAGCTCGACCATCACTTTGGCTTCCATCTCCGTAAAACCCAGATTCCGCAGATGTTGCAGCAAACGCTCCATATGTTCTGTTCCCCCTATGCTGCCCGGCGTTATGTCTGTGCCCTGCGGCAGCCTGTACGGCTGCGTCAAATCTGTTCAGCTCCACAGCGCGGGCACCATTTGGAGCCTTTAGGTAATTCCGCTGTGCAGATTTGGCATTTTACATTTTCGCGTATTTGGGTAGACGTCATTGTTGGCTTCTCACCCAAGGAATTATTGGCCTTCCAATATCGAATGCGCTCGTCCAGCTCCTCTTGACGCTCGCGCTCACGTTCCAGTTCTTCAAGACGACGGTGTTCTTTCTCCAATTCTTCCTGACGACGGCGCTCCCACTCTTCGTCGAACGCTGCTTTTTCTTCTGGAGTAAAATCAGATACCGTGTAATTGCGATCTAATCCCGTTGGATCATGCGTTTCATGCTGCTCATCCTGTTCATGCCGATCGATGACTTCATCTTCTGCATACTCCATGTAAGCAGGCGCAGCATCCTTCACTGCCTCTGACTTGCGCAGATCAAAAGAATAGGCGTTTGCCGGCACTTCCTCCCGCACAGCCGCTACTTGCTTGGAGGCTGTCTGCCTTTCATTCAGCTTGCGTCCGCATTTGGGGCAAAAGTTTGCATCCAGCGGCACAACTGCACCACAGGTACATAAATGGGCGTTTTTTAATTCTGCAATTCTGCTGCGCAGCTCATCAATCTCATCCTGAAGCTCATCACAAGCTGTGGATAGCTGTGTCATCTCAGTTTCAGCCATGGACATATCGGATGCCCGGTAGCCCTCGTAAAAGATTTGACCCATTCGTAAGAAATGTACATCCATTTCCTGCTGAATCGTTGTAATTTGTGAATTGATCTTACTAATCTCGACAGCATGCTGCGCCTTTTCTGTTGCGCGATTAGCGCCTTCCTTTATACGTTGAATCAGCTTCATCTTCATTTCCTCCCCATATCCAGCCGGATTTCACTATACCGTCCGTATATCCCAAAGTTTTTTTCTGTTGGCAAGCCTCGAACTCCTGTATAATGGAATGCGGTCCTATTGCCTGTTTGAAGCCTATAGGCATTGGCGTCAGCCTATTAACGTTCTGACGCCCCAGCTCTAGATCCGCATGAATTCAGCACCATTTTAGTCCATAGTCTTGTTCTTATCATCAACTCAAGCTGACTAGAACTCTATCATACCAAAAACTACCCCCATTTGTGAAAATGGAAGATTTTAAGAACGAAAGGGGTTTCAGGATCATGAACCCAAATCCTGCATTTTACCCCCGACCCATCGGGGTTCCTTATTCAACGACGATCCCTCAGGCACGTCGAGCTTCTATGGATACCAGTATAACGCTGGTGCCCGACACCGACCAAGACGCGACTTTTTTCCGTGCTATAGAGAACGCGGGCATTCATCTGAACCGCCCGCAAATTCAGGCCGTACGCCACGGTAAAGGCCCGCTTCTGACCCTAGCAGGGGCTGGTTGCGGCAAAACCACGGTGCTGGCGGCCCGTGCAGGCTACCTTATGGCGATGCGCGATGTTCCTGCATCGTCCATCCTGCTGGTGACCTTCACCAGCAAGGCCGCTGCCGAAATGAAGCTGCGCATCGCCGGATTACCCGGCGTGCGCTCTGCCGCTGCACGTGCAGTTCAGGCGCGTACCTTCCACTCGTTCGCTTTGGCGATGTTGCGTCATCGCGGCGTGCAAGACGAAGTGTTCGGTGAGACGCAGGCTCAGCATACCGTCATGAAAATGATGCTGCGCCAGCTTGGACTGAGCGAGGCTTTCCAGCCGGAAAGCCTGTTGTCCGCCCTCTCCGCCTGGAAGGCGGAGGGTCGTAGCGCAGACGAGCTGCCGGAAACCATCCGCGAGGAAGCGGATGCCAAGCGTGCCATGCTCGCCTATGAAACGTGGAAACGAGAGCGCAATAAAATGGATTTTGACGATATTCTGCTGCGTGCCTCCGCGCTGCTGCGTGACCCGGATGTGCTTCAGCCGCTTCAACGGCGTTTTTCTTATATCATGGTCGATGAATTTCAGGATACGAATGCCTTGCAATATGATATGGTGCAGCGATTGGCCGCGAGGCATCGCAATCTGATGGTCGTCGGAGATGATGACCAGACGATCTATACCTTTAACGGCGCACGCCAGGAATCCATTCTGGAGTTTGATAAGGTCTATAAAGATGCAAAGGTCATTACCCTTGATATCAATTATCGCAGTGATGCGCGCATTTTGGGGTTGGGCTCCAACATCGTCGCTAAAAATGTCCATCGACGCTCCAAACGTCTTGCGGCTGCTGGTCGTGAGGGCTTGCCACCACAGTTTGCGACTCCATCCGGACCTGAGGAAGAAGCGGAACATATTGTTACTCATCTACTCCAGCAGGTAGAGGAAGGCCGGCTTCAATTCCGCGATATCGCCATTTTGCACCGAACGGCCAGCGGAAGCCGATCTATTTTTGAGCAATTGATTATGCGGGATGTTCCATTTATTCAGTACGGAGCAGGCGCCGTGTTTTACGATCAGTCTCTGATTCGTCCTTTAATGGACCACTTGCGTCTGTCGCTGAACCCACGGCGAATGGAATCCATTCCAAGCACGCTTGGACCGCTGTATGTCTCCCGTGAGGCTGGGATGGAATGGATTATGCGCGAAGAGAAACAGCAGGCTAAAAAATACCCGTTAATCCACCTTAGCCGCTGGGATCGACTACGTGATTTTCAGCGTGAACAGGTGAAAGAACGCATTCGTCTGATTCGCAGTCTCGCTACTATGAAGCCAGCCTATGCCATTCAGGAAATGCGGCGTGTCTTTT
>NZ_JCAJRU010000378.1:0-2913 GCF_059447605.1 Paenibacillus sp. N119s
CAAGTCTGCCTGACAAAATCCGGACTGGCTCACTGGACGTGCTTATAACGAAGCCGGTATCGCTGCAATTTATGGTGACACTGCGTCAATTTGAGCTGGGTTATACTGTACCGAATGTCGTGGGCGGTGGAATCATGACAGGCATTGGCTGGTATCGTCTTGGACTACCGTTTGATGTGGAAACCGTAGGAGGCTTCGCTGTGCTGCTCGGATGCGGAGTGCTTACGGCATACTCTGTGTTTTTGCTGCCCCAATTGCTGGCCTTTTGGATTATCCGCACGAACGGTGTTACAGAGCTATCCAACAGCATTTTCGAGACAAACTATGTGCCGATGGCTGTGTACAGTAACCTGATTCAGCGTATTGGCTTGTTTGTGCTTCCGGTGTTTGTCATCTGCAATTTTCCCCCAATGTTCATTCTCGGCAAAATGCAACCCGGTTTGATGCTCTGGGCATTTCTTGCACCTCTCTGGCTGCTGGCGATTATCCGCCTGATATGGCAGTTTGCACTACGTGATTATACGAGTGCGAGCCAGTAGCGCTACCATGTAGTAGTTTCATAATGAAGCAGGAAAGGAAGCGAGTCATATGAATGCGATACCGAACCAGCGTCATTTATATATGGGAACGTTCGAAGCGGAGGCTTATTGGCGAGATGCCGAGCTGGCTTCTCTGCCCGCCCTGCCTGACCGGGCTTCTTCTGCCATTGTAGCAGCTATGGATGAATTGCTGTTTAGCTTTTGCCAGCCGGGAGACGCTCTATTGACACGTTATGCCATTTCGCCCGTACATCGTCAGTATATCGCGCAGTTGGGCTTTCATCCGGCTGTAAACGAACGGGATTTGACTGACGGAATGGAACAGCCGGGCAATGTGTCGGCCGCTTCTGTTTTTGAACTGCTGAGCAGTCGCAAGACGGATGCCGGAGAAGGTTTTCCTCAACTGGAAGGCTGTGTGCTTAGCCCGTTTGCGGGGTTGCCGCATGTGGAGGAGGCCGCGCATGCTTGGGGAATTACATTGCATCAGCCGCCGCTGGAAACCATTCGCAAGGTAAATGCCAAAACCTATTCCTCTGAGCTGAAACGCAGTCTTGGTCTGCGCAATCCCGGTCATATTGTAACTTCGTTTGCAGATGTCGCTGAAGCGGGGCGTAAACTGCTGCGGGATGGAAGCTTTTTAATCAAGGATGATTTTGGCGTATCGGGCAAAGGCAATCTACACATTACCTCGACACAAATGCTGGACAGGGTCGTATCGTATTTGCGTGGACAGGAGCGCAAAGGTAAACGGGTATTGTTTCTGCTGGAGCCTTTTCTGGAGAAAGAGCAGGATTTTTCATGCCAATTTACGATTGGTGATGATGGACGTGTCGATATCCTATCTGTGCAATGGCTGGCTAATACTCAATTCGCTTATCGGGAATCCCTATCTCCGGACAGGGCTTTTATGGAGCGCCTGGAGCAAGAGGGTTATTTTAGCTTGATGCAGGACGTCGGACAGCAATTGTATCGGGATGGATATTACGGCGATGTATGCATAGACTCCATGACACTTCGTGGTGGAAAGCTGGAGCCCATTATCGAAATTAATGCCAGAAAGTCGATGAGTTTGATCAAGCATCAGCTCGATACCTATCTGGCCGGGAAAAATATGCGTGGAACGCTGACGAATTATTCGCTGTCCCATGACGGCAGTCTATCCTATGAAGAACTGCTGGAAGGGCTGGAAGGCGCGGGATTGCTGTTTACAGGTGAACGTGAGGAAGGTGTCATGCCCCTGGGAGCCAATGCATTATATGTAAACACGGGTGGGCGAGACGGTGAGAACAGGATTGCAGGTCACGCCACTGTGCCAAGCAGACATGTAACTGGGCGTGGGGGCAGGCCATCTGGCAAGCAGGTTCGCGTGAGTGGAATTGGGGCCAGCATTGGCGGAGCAGAAGAAGGTAGGAGTCAGCCTGACTTGAGTGGTACAAAAGAAGCTGCTGGAAGCGAACGGGAGCGAGGCAAAGGCCGGCTTTATTTGGAATTGGTGGCTGCGAGCGATGAAGAAAAAATGCGATTGACAACCAAGCTGGAGCGTTTTTTGGCAGAGCGACATTTTACAGTGCTGAATTAAACAGGAGGCGTATAAGCATGCGTAAGAGTACGGAGAAGCCTAGGAAGGTAACGATTTTGTGTTCCGGTTTCGGATTGGGATTTTATACCCCTGGCTTGTTGCTGCAGGCGGGTCTTCGCAGGCTGGCCATGGATACGGCGATCCATGTATTTGAAAATGTACTGCCGGAATCAGCCCGTCTCAAGGTCGACAAAAGCCGGAAAGCTTACCATGACAGCTTTGCCGTGGCCTTAATGTCGCAGAAGGTTCCGCAGGACATGCGTAATTCACTGGACCCCGCAGCGATGGAAGTACTGCTGAACCAATGGACAGAGGAGGACCGTCGGTATTTTATATGCTTATCCGGTCATTGGATGTACGTACTGGAGGAGTATCGCAAGCGCAGAGAGCCGGAGTCCGTGCATGTGGATATCGTGTATATGGATTCGACCCCTTCCCCTTCCTGGAAAAATCTAGCCAAGCATAATCCACATTTTGCTGATGGTTGTGGAGAAACGACCCTGTTTGAAAATGATAAAAATAGAGTCAGCCACTATATTGACATCCCGGCCGTAGAGCATATCCCTTTTGAAGCACGGCAATCTCGCTTATTCGTACATGGCGGCGGTTGGGGGATGGGTACCTACCGTGAGAAGGTTGGACGGTTGGAAGAAGCGGGCTGGGAGCTGGATTTGCTGCTGTATGACCAGGATCAACCGGATGAACAGCGGGATAGTATACGCTATTTTCGAATGGACCCACAGTGGAGAACATGGCAGCGAAATGAAGCCGGGGAGTATACATTTCCACCTTTCG
>NZ_JCAJRU010000379.1:0-2886 GCF_059447605.1 Paenibacillus sp. N119s
ACACACGCCATAAAATCAAGCGCTTCAGCCCACTTCTCCGGGAGGATTTTCAGTCATGTTCTGAACGTTGGCTTGCACCGGAAGGCCAACTCTCTGAGGGACAAATCATGACGTACTCGTTCCCATCAACGAATTAAACATGTTAAATTCATCGAAATATTAAACCAGCAACTTCGTTGCCTTGAATAACAACCATCAGCCGATAGACGGATGATCGTTGAATCCAGTATAGTATTTACAGTTATAGCCTGTTTAAAGATAAAAGTCAACCCTAACAAGACCAAATAAAAGCTTGTCAGAAATCAAAATTAGTAAATTTCTTTCATTTCACGCTCGCGTTCCAGCACTTCGCGTTCCCGGTTTTCAAGTGCTTCCCAGCCGTCTTGGCTTAACAAGTCGAGCTGTGCTTCCACCAATGTACGGAACCGTGCTCGGTAAATTGAAGCCTGCTTCTTCAGCTCTTCTACCTCCAACGCGATTTTGCGGGATTTGGACAATGCTTCGTTCACAATACGATCCGCATTTTTTTCCGCTTCCTTCACGATCAGTTGAGATTCTTTCTTGGCGTTGTTGCGAACTTCATCAGCTGCTTCCTGCGCGACAATAATTGTCTTGCTCAGCGTATCCTCAATCGTCGCGAAATGATCGAGCTTCTCCTGTACGTTCAACAACTGGGTGCTCAATTCTTTATTTTCTCGAATAACGCCCTCGTAATCCTTGATCACCTGATCCAAAAATTCATTAACTTGATCCTCATCATAACCGCGAAGCCGGCGGGCAAATTCCTTGTTATGTATATCCAATGGCGTTAATGGCATGCCGTCCACCTCCTATAAGATTGACAAAAAATTCATTTTCCGCGTCACGACGCTCATTATCATCTATCGGTCATCATAACCCGTTTTGTGAATACTGTACAGAGCAAAATCGTTCCAGTTCTGTGCTATAGGTTAACTCTTTCGACAGAATGCTCATAAATCCTGCCTACAGCTATACAAACTTACCAATTTTGACACGGAATCTACCCTTTTTTGTCATTCCGTCTGTTTCGAGCACCTTGAAACGTCCAAATCCTTGCATGGAAATAACGTCCCCCACTTTAAGTGAAGTAGATGGATTCTCCTCCACCTTCCAGTTTATCCGACATCGTCCTGCTCGAATCGGTGCTAATATTTTACTACGGCTCAATTTGTATACATCGCTAGCAATCCCGTCCAAGCGCAATGAAGCCACTGTCAGATCCATCGCCTCTAATGCAACTTCCTTCGTTCGGAGACTTGCTACTGGCAACAGTTCCGTCCATACATGAACACGATGCACCTGCTGCAAATGCATGGTCAAAAAATCTCCGATCTCGGATGCTACCAATACATGACAGCCATCATCCAGGACGTGAATGTCCCCTATTTTTCCACGCTTGATTCCAAGCCCCAATATGGCACCTAGATAATCACCATGCTCAAGGGTATTGAGTTTATGATCATCAGAAGTAATGGAAAGGACCTTAATTCCCATTTCTTCATCGTTCAAATACGAATAATCGGGCGCAATCAGCGCCCGCTTTCGTTCTGAAGCTGTGTATCCGCCATCTACCCTGATCGTGACCTTGTCTTCCTTCGAAGCAAGCGTCTCCAATATGTACTGTTGTCGCGGATCCAAAAAATCAGTCAGCTTCTGCTCATGATAAGCTCCCGCATGACTGATCCATTCGGAAGCGCGATCCACATAATCCCGTTCATCCGGGTGAAAATGCTCATAAATCTCAGTTCGCATAAACCCTCCTAGACGAAATTGCCAATTAAAGAAATCAAACCATACGATGCAAAACGCAGCGCAATCAGCGCTATAATAGGTGAAATATCAATCATCCCGAAGATGGGCGGTATAAACCTGCGGAAAGGAGACAAATACGGTTCCACAAATTTAGCAAGTAAATCACCGATCACACTCTCTCTGGCATTAGGAAGCCATGACAGCAGAACATATGCAATGATCATGTACGAATAAATCTGAAATAGCCAGTAAATTACCTCGATCAAGAAAAGCTCACCTCATTCTGTTAAGTTCTTGTTCAGTGTCAGCCAGTATTTCTGTAATGGAGCCTTGAATTTCAACCGTATCCGGTGTGCACAGAAAAATATTGTTACCGACCTTCGAAATGCCGCCGCTCAGTGCATACACAGTACCGCTCAAAAAATCAATGATACGTAGGGCCTGATCCTTGCGAATTCGTTGCAGGTTAACCACGACGGTGCGATGTGAACGGATATGATCGGCGATTTCCTGTGCTTCATCGTAAGAACGCGGCTCATACAGAACAACTTTCACATTTTTCTGTGAGTGGATGCTGACAACATTCGTGCCCCTCTGGTTCTTACGTTTATCAAAGCTTGGGGTTTCAATTTCTTGATCTTCCGGCGTATTCATAATCTCTCGCTCTATAACTTCCTCTTCTTCCTGAAGCCCCAGAAAGTTCATGAACTTATTCATTACGCCCACTGAAAATCCTCCTCTCGTCCGACCAGTACGGAACCAAGCCGCAACCAGGTCGCTCCTTCTTCAATCGCCACTTCAAAATCATTAGACATCCCCATAGACAAGTGAACAATGGGTTCTCTAGTCAAGGCTTGTCCATTTAACTGATCACGCAATTCGCGCAACCCTCGAAACACAGGTCGAGTATGTTCTGGGTTCTCCTCATGAGGAGCCATCGTCATCAAGCCGATGACGTCCACATGTTTCAACTCGCGAATTTGTTCCAAGAAGGGGGCAACCGCCTCGGGAGATAAGCCATATTTTGAGACTTCTCCGGAAATATTGACCTGCACAAAAGCCTGAACTCGCAGTCCCAGTGCTGCTGCCTTCTTGTCCAATTCCTGAGCGAGC
>NZ_JCAJRU010000380.1:0-2836 GCF_059447605.1 Paenibacillus sp. N119s
AAAAAAGAAGCACGCGCCCGGGCAATTGAACTGATAAATTTGGTGGGCATTTCGCGATCGGAGGAAATATTCCATTCCTATCCTCATGAGCTGAGTGGCGGTATGCGCCAACGGATTATGATTGCTATTGCCTTAAGTTGTAATCCGAAGCTGTTGATTGCGGATGAACCGACAACGGCTCTGGATGTGACGATTCAGGCACAGATTCTCGATTTGATGCGGGATTTAAAGGATAAGCTTAAAACGTCCATTATGCTGATTACACATGATCTCGGTGTCGTGGCAGAAATGGCGGATTATGTGGTCGTTATGTATGCAGGGAACGTCATTGAAGAGGCACCTGTCATTGAGTTGTTCAAAAATCCGCAGCATCCCTATACTCAGGGACTATTAAAGGCTAAGCCTGTCATTAATCAGAAAATGGATCGGCTGTATTCCATCCCGGGACAGGTGCCCAACCCCATTGAGCTGGGTGAAAACTGCCATTTTCATGACCGGTGCGCACATTGTATGCAAATATGCAAAGATCAGGCTCCTCCCTTGAATGAAAAGGAGAATGGTCATAAGGTTGCCTGCTGGCTATATGAGAAAGAAGGGGGGCAACGGATATGAGCGAGCCTTTGATTCAAGTGGAAGGGCTGAAAAAGTATTTCCCAATCACAGGTGGAGTTTTTCAGCGTACAGTCGGACATGTAAAGGCAGTTGATGATGTATCCTTTCATATTCATAAGGGTGAGTCCTTTGGTCTGGTAGGGGAATCGGGCTGCGGTAAAAGTACGATTGGACGCACGATTCTCAGATTGATGGATAAGACGGAGGGATCGGTACGGTACAAAGGCGAAGATTTGCATGCGTTAAACAAGGAGCAAATTCGTGCGCTTCGTCCGAAGCTGCAAATCGTCTTTCAGGACCCCTTTAGCTCACTAAATCCGAGAATTAAGGTGGGGGAAGCGATCGGAGAGGCCTTGCTCGATCACGGGTTGATTGACCGTAGTGAGCTGCGGCGGAAGGTCAACGAAACACTGAACATTTGCGGACTGTCCTCGTATCACTATGATCGTTATCCGCATGAGTTCTCCGGCGGTCAGCGGCAGCGGATTGGGATTGCTCGGGCTTTGATTTTGAATCCTGATTTTATTGTGGCTGACGAACCGGTATCTGCGCTGGATGTGTCGATTCAGGCTCAGATCATTAACCTGTTAAGCGATTTGCAGCAAGAGCGCCAACTAACATATCTGTTCATCTCGCATGATCTGAGTGTAGTCGAGCATCTGTGTAGCCGGATTGGTGTGATGTATCTAGGCTCAATGGTAGAGTTGGCCTCCAAGGAAGAGCTGTTCAGCAATCCGCTTCACCCATACACCAAGGCATTGCTATCCGCAGTGCCCATTCCAGATCCGACAATCAAAAGACAGCGGATTGTGTTAAAAGGGGACATCCCGTCTCCGGCTAATCCACCGTCAGGCTGCAAGTTTCATACACGCTGTCCTATGGCGGAAGCCCGCTGTAAAACAGAGGCTCCGGTATATCGGGATGCGGGCGATCAGCATTTTGTAGCCTGTCATTTTGCCTAATACAGCATACTTAAGGAGCAAAGTATCCGTCATCCTGTACAGGGTTTGGCGGATATTTTGTCGTGAAATAAAAAAAGGTAAAAAAATTGTATCTTTTTTTCGAAAAATTGCAGACAAAATGGATTTTTCATCGTCTAATAAGATATGGAGGTTATTACGATGATGAAAAAACATTGGTTACGTTGGGCTATTGTCGTCCCGGTACTTATTATATTGATTTTTATTACACTTGGGCCCCGCTTGTTGAATGGAAAGCCGAATGTCGATGCAGAGGCTGCAGTGCTGATGGACATGCACACCGGAGAGTTACTGATGGATGTGAATGGTGATAAGCCCATGCCCTCCGCAAATATGTCCAAGCTCATGACCGAGCTATTGGTACTGGAAGATATCCGAGCTGGACGGCTAGGCTGGAATGATGAGGTGCGAATTAGTCGTTATGCCAGTACGGTGGGTGGCGTTAATCTGTCCCTCCGGTATGGCGAAAGAATGACTGTATCTGAACTGTTCCAAAGTATGGTTGTGTATTCGGCAAATGACGCCGCTGTGGCGCTGGCAGAGCGTTCAGCAGGGAGTGAATCTGCTTTTGTGAAGCGTATGAATGAAAAAGCTGCTCAAATTGGATTATCGCCTGATAGTCGCTTTAGTAATGCCTCTGGGGCAGGTCAGAGTGAGCTGGGACCGAACCATCCTAAGGATATTCGCGGAGAAACGAAAATGACGGCAAGCGACACTGCAAAGCTGGCTTCTTACTTGATTACGTCACATCCTGAGATTCTCAGAACGTCCAGCCGTACGCAGATGGAATTGAAGGATAAGGGGATTTACATCAGTAATACGAACTGGATGCTGCCTTCCTTGGCTGGACCCTACTCTTATGCGGGAACGGATGGATTGAAAGCAGGGTACACAAGCGATGCTGGGTACTGTTTCACTGGTACAGCTGAGCAGCATGGTAAGAGGTTAGTTGCTGTAGTGCTGGGTGCACCGAGCAAGGAAGAGCGTTTTGCACAGACAAGGAAGCTGTTCGATTATGGTTTTTCTCTGTCCGCTTCTTTTCCGATGCGATTACAAAATTTGGTGAAACTAGCTTCACATTAAACTAAAAATAACTTTGAAAGAAAGCTACATAGAATACTTATTTATATTAATGAAGGCTTTGACCGTGAGGGCGAGGCCTTTTTTGTTATGAATTTGGGGAACTGACCACGCCATGGCACTTTTGACAACAAGGTGGCAGACCTTTTATGCTTTGAGAGGAA
>NZ_JCAJRU010000381.1:0-2834 GCF_059447605.1 Paenibacillus sp. N119s
GCTTACCTTCGAGCCGACCATCGACCACCAGAACAGCTCCCACACCGACACGTCGAAGGTGAAGGCGGTCTTTTGCAAAATGGTATCTTCCGCGCTCAAGCCGTAACGATCATGCATCCACAAAATCCGGTTCAGCACGGAATGGTGCTCTACCATGACGCCCTTCGGTTTTCCGGTCGAGCCGGACGTATAGATGACGTACGCAACATGGTGCGGTCCGGCCAGGGGCTCCAGATTCGAACCGTCTTCGTCATAAATGTGCTTGCCACCCTGCTCCTGACGATCCAGCACCAACACCTGGCCGTTGAAACTCAGCGATGCTTGCTCCGCCAGATGCGATTGCGTCAGCACCAGCTTCGCGCCTGAGTCCTCCAGCATAAAGCGGATGCGGTCAGCCGGATATTCCGGATCAATTGGCACATAAGCTCCGCCGGCCTTGAGGATCGCATAGATGCCCACGATCATGTCCAGTGAACGGTGGACCAGAATGCCCACAGGCTGATCCGGTTCTACTCCTTCCGCACGCAAGGTGCGTGCCAGACGGTTGGCTCGCTCGTTTAGCTCACGGTAGGTCAACGATTCCGCTCCGCACAACACCGCCACTTGCTCCGGCGTATTCGCAGCCTGCTGCTCGAACAGACTGCTTAGCGTTTGATCCTGCGGATAGGCTGCTGCTGTATCTCCCCATACCTGCACGATTTGCGCTTGCTCTTCCGCTGTCACTAGTTCCAGCTCATCCACACGGATATGCGGATGGTCAATAATCTGCTCGATCACATGTAGTACATGTCCCCGCATCCGCTCGATCGTAGTCCGGTCGTACACATTCGCGTTGTACCTAAACATGATGCGGAAGGTTTCATCTGGCATCACAATCAAGTCCAGATCATAGTTCGTCTGCTCAACCACCTCTACATTCGTAATTTCAAATGCAGACGGACGAACTTCGCCTAGCTGCTCGACTTGCTCCTCCACCGGATAATTTTCAAATACCATAATGTGGTTGATCAGATGCTGCTTCTGCTCGGTCAGCGCCTGAATTTCATACAGCGGGAAGCTGTCATAGACTCCTGAGGCCAGCGCTTGTTCCTGCGTGTTCCGCATAATGTCCACAAACGTGGCATTTCGTTCACTTTGAATCCGCACCGGTATCGTATTAATGAACAGACCGATCATATGCTCTACACCGGCAATATCCGTCGGACGTCCAGATACCACACTGCCGAACACAACATCCTCATTGTTATTATATTTCTGTAAAATAACGCCCCACACACTCTGCATCAGCGTATTGATCGTGACCTGCTGCTGCTTGGCAATCCGGTACATGGCTTCGCTCCACGTTGGATCCAGCTCTACCGTTATTTTTTCAGAAACATATTCGTCGCTTGCTGCCTTGGATACCGTATGCTCCCTGCGGTCCACCACGTGATCTTTCGTTGCAGTATCCGATCCAGGCAGCAATGTCTGCTGTTCAAAGCCCGCTAAATAGCTGCTCCAATACTCTTTTGCCGCATGTTCATCCTGACGCTCCAGCCATTCGATATAGTGGCCATACGGTGTGATCGGAGCAAGCTCCGGCTGTTTCTGCTCCAGCAGTGCAAAGTACGTTCCAAATACTTCCCCTGTAACGAGCGATAAGCACCAGCCGTCCATGATAATGTGATGGAAGCTCCAGACCAAGTGATACGTTTCTTCATCGGTCTGCAATACCTGTACACGCATCAGCGCATCCGTACCGAGATTAAAGCCCCGAGCTTGATCCTCCTGCTTCAACTCCTGGATATACGCCTGTTGCTCTGCTTTCGGCATTTTGCGTATATCTTTGAAAGAAAGGTCGCTATCTTTGTGACGAAATACCATCTGCAATGGCTCCTGACCGTGTCCGGTCTCAAACCGATGGAAATTCGTCCGCAGCGCTTCATGACGCTGTGTCAGCAGATCCAGACTCTTGCGGAAAATAGCGACATCAAAGCTGCCGTGCTGATCAAACGACGCTTGCTGGAAGTAGGCGCCTGAGTCCGGTTCCATCAGGCTATGGAACAGCATCCCCTTTTGCATCGGAGAAAGAGCATACACATTTTCCAGCTCACCCACAGAAGCCGTTTGTTTCGTCAATTGTTCCAGCTGTTCCAACGATAAGCCTTTAAACAAGATATCGCTTGACGTTAGCTCACTTCGCTCTTGAGACGCGCAATGCTTGATTACTTCCTGCAAGCTTTCCTGCAGCAGCCGGGCAAACTTCTCTACATTTTGCTGATGATATACGTGGCTGTCATAGCGAATTTCCAAGGTCAGCACGCCTGCTGTAATCATGCCGTTCACATTCAGCGGCTGCTCCAGCACGGTGCGGTCACTCAGCGGCTCTCCACCTGGATGTGAAGACAGCGTGATTTCTCCATGTTCCAAGTCCTGATCAAATTGACCCAAATAGTTAAAGCTGATCTCAGGCTGCAAAGTTAAGAATGGATCGGCGTCATCTGAAGACATATACTTCAGAATACCGTAGCCAATGCCCTTACGCGGCACATGACGCAGGTCCTCTTTTACCTGCTTGATGCGCTGTCCTACTTCTGATGTTCCATCCACATCCAGCAGCACGGGATATTGGCTTGTAAACCAGCCCACCGTACGTGTGATGTCGATATCTGGAACGATGGCTTCCCGGCCATGACCCTCCAGATTGACCAGTACACGCTTCTGCCCGCTCCAGTTGTATAATGCACTGCCGAGTGCGGTTAGCAGCAGATCGTTGACCTCGGTGTTGTACGCCCGGTGCGATTCCTGAAGCAGCAATCGGGTTTCCTGTTCGCTCCAAGCCACGGTCACCGTCT
>NZ_JCAJRU010000382.1:0-2824 GCF_059447605.1 Paenibacillus sp. N119s
GGACGGATCAGTAATTGACGAAATTCGAATGGATACGGATGCCTCTAGTGGACGTGAATGGGTATTGTCGCGTGTGACTGAGTCCGTATACAGACTGATGCCTTCTCATGGAGATACCAGTGTGGGTACCCCAGCAGATATAGTCGCTTTAGGCATTGCTACTGCTGGCAGGGTAAATGTGGAGAGCGGTGAAATTGTGTACGCCACTGATAACCTCCCCGGCTGGCAGGGAGCATCCTTGGTGAGCTGGGCGAGAGAAAAGCTGGCTTTACGTGCGGTTGCTGATAATGATGCGAACGCTGCGTTACTTGGAGAAGCGTGGCTGGGGGCAGGGAAAGGCAAACAGCGCTTGGCTATGCTCACCTTGGGAACTGGGGTCGGCGGCGCATATATGGAAAATGGCCTCTTGTGTAGAGGAGCTCACTGGAGCGGTGGCGATTGGGGGCACAGCATCTTATTTCCTGGAGGCCACTCCTGCAACTGTGGAAAAAAAGGATGTGCCGAGCAATACGTATCGGGTAGCGCCCTGTTACGCCGTGGCAGTGAATACACCGGAACATTGTACCGTTCGGGGAGCGAGATTGTGAAAGAGGTCGCTCAAGGCAACCTGAGGATAATTCAGGCGCTAGATGACTACACAGCAGCTTTAGCTGTGCTTCTGGCTAATATTTCGGTGACTCTTGATCCTGAGCTGATCATTGTTGGGGGAGGAGTAGCAGATGCTGGAGAGGTTTGGTGGCCCTTGCTGGAAAAGCATATTGCTTTATTGGGAGTTCAGACAGAAGTCAGTCGGGCAATGTTGGGGAATCGCGCTGGGTTCATCGGCGCTGCCAGGCTTGCTTTTGAAATGACGGAATCTTAGAACAAAAATGAAAGGGGAACGAACCATGACGCAAAAACGGCTTGATGCCGATATTGTTGTGATTGGCGGAGGTCTGGGGGGGACAGCAGCAGCCTTAGCTGCGGCAAAAGCTGGTATGAGAGTCATCGTAACAGAGGAGACGGACTGGTTGGGAGGGCAGTTAACTTCGCAGGCTGTTCCCCCGGATGAGCACCGCTGGATCGAACAGTTTGGTTGCACAGCAACATATCGTCAGTTCCGCAATCGTGTGCGTGACTACTACCGTCAGAACTATCCGCTAACCGAAGAAGCTCATAATGATCCCCTTCTTAATCCAGGAAACGGCTGGGTAAGCCGTCTGGCCCATGAGCCACGGGTAGCTCTACAGGTGCTTGAGGATATGCTTGCTCCGTATCTGAATACGGGACGTGTTCGTGTATATTATCACACCGTGCCTATTGCTGCTCATACCGATGGAGATTGTATTACTTCTGTGACCGTTCGTACCTCGCATAATCCTGATCATAAGAGTGGTCTCAGAGTGTTGCATGGTACGTTTTATCTGGATGCCACAGAGTGTGGTGATCTCCTTCCTATGGCAGGTGTGGAGCATACGAGTGGAGCAGAATCACAGGCAGCAACGGGGGAGCCACATGCACTGGAGTGCGCCAACCCTCTTGATATGCAGTCTGTCACGCATGTGGCGGCTGTAGACTACATTCCCCAGGAAAGCTTCATTATAGAGCGACCGCAACAATATGACTTCTGGAGAAATTACATCCCTTCTTTTTCCCGGTTTCCGATTTTAAGCTGGTTTGCTACCGATGCAGATGATACCAGTAAACTAAAACAGTTCACATTATTCCCTAACGATCAGGGCATTGTATCCTTGTGGGATTATCGTCGTATCGTAGATCCCTCTATATGGAGCGTACCGCTAAATGATGGCGAAGTAACTCTTCTAAACTGGGCGCAAAATGATTATTACCTAGGACCCCTGATCGGTGTCGCTGCTGAGGAGCAGGCGAGACATCGCGAAGGAGCACGTGAGTTGACCCGCTCATTAATATATTGGCTTCAAACCGAAGCTCCTCGGTTAGATGGAGGATTCGGCTACCCGGGAATTCGACCACGAGGTGATTATCTTGGCACTTCTGACGGGCTGGCTAAAACGGCCTATATTCGTGAGTCGCGTCGAATTAAAGCCGAGTATACAATTTCCGAATTTGATGTAAGCCGTGAACTTCGGGGGGAAGAGGGACCCAAACGGTACTCAGATAGTGTAGGAGTGGGAAGCTATCATTTAGATCTTCATCCGACCACGGTATCCCAGCGTACCTTTTACATCCCTAACTATCCTTATGAAATTCCATTGGGCTCACTTATTCCTGTGAGGGTACGTAATTTGCTTCCAGCTTGCAAAAATATAGGTATGACTCAAATAGCCAATGGTTGCTATCGTCTGCATCCTACAGAGTGGAATATAGGAGAATCATCGGGAAGCTTGGCGGCTTACTGTGTCTCTAACGGGTTATATCCTATTGAAGTGAGCCGGTCAGCAGAACATCTTGGACGCTTTCAAAATATTCTTCTTCGTCAAGGTGTGGAGCTGCACTGGCCAGCAGAAGTGTTCGAAGCAGAGGGAGTTACCAGCCAATCAAGGGGCAGCTAGCCCCTTGATTGATTTATGAAGTGAAAATGAGCGGATTTATTCTGAAAATAAAATAAAAAAAGTGCTTGCTAAGTTGCTAAGGGATATGATATATTATTTTAGCTGACAACAAAACAGCCGTTTCAAAAGAAAATAACTAGGGCGAAATAATCTTCGTAAAAAAAGAAAAAATAACCCTTGCATTTTTGGAACGAACATGATATGATCTTATAGCTGCTGAAAAACGCAGTGAAGAAAAAAGTTTGATCTTTGAAAACTGAACAACGAGTGAGTAAATTGATTTTGTTCGCAAAATCAAACATGAGATATTT
>NZ_JCAJRU010000383.1:0-2783 GCF_059447605.1 Paenibacillus sp. N119s
TTCCCCTCCAATAGTCCTCCTTTAGCTGACAGTAAATCGCTGTAATAGCGAATACGGTGATAGGCTTCCTCATAAGGAAAATGCTCACTCAATCCTAATACTGTACGCAGTGCATCACGTGTAGGGTGCAAATGATCGTACATCGTATCATCCACATCAAAAAAGACTGCCTTCTTTTGCAAGTTCATATGCCCACTTCTTTCTGTTCATTCTTTGGATGACGCTCCTCTTTACCTTGTCCTGATATTATACCCGTTGACCTATTACGTTGCACCCCGTGCTTACTAGGCTGTAGCCCGCATTCACACTTCACAGGTGATAACATACACTGAAAAAACTGCATCTTCGCAAGCTCACTTTACTTCTCTGCTGCGCTAACATAGGTATCTTGTCCTGGTTTGAACGTAAGCGTTTTATTTGACAGCACACGGGTAAAAGGTCACATTTTTGAAAATATTCGTCATACAGGTTTACATTTCGTGTAAAATCACGTACCTTTTAGGGATGAACGCTTTACAGATGTACTTGAAAAAGGGAGGTATATGCAATGGATTCCGGTTCTAACCTAGCCTATGGATCAGCCACACCTTTGATTGAGGCACTTATAGAGTTTGAACAGGAGCTTGAAGCGAACCGGCATTCTCTGAGTTTTGATTTGGGATTAGTTATGGAACAGGGCCGCGCTCCGCGATATATGGCTACACCGCCTGATGTTATTCCTTTTGCACATGCTGGGGTGGACGGGATACATTATGGCTTTTTAACCGATTTTGGCCTTAAAAAGGACCTTTCACAGGCTCCGATTGTATGTGTTTCTCCCGTCGATTGGACGGGGGTATGGGTGGTTGCCCGCCATTTGCAGGATTTTTTAAGCGTGGTTTATACAGAAAACAGTTCATTAAAGCGGTACTACGCCAGTGGAGCTGATTATTCTGGACATGCTGGTCAGCGTCCTGCGCAGGCTGTAGATGAACGTACTGTATTTGTACGCGAATGCTTTCGTGAACGCTTTGGCATTCTCCCCATTCAAGATATGGCTGCCTATATCGACAGCTTGCGAACAGAACGAAAGCAAAATGAAGTTGCTCCTACGTTGAATGGGTTGGGTATTCAGGCATCTTCTTTGACAAAGCACAACTCTTCTATTGAAAGCAACTTCTTGAACGTTACGGAGCCATTCCTTTGGGAACAACAAGGTGAAGCTGTACGTGAGTTGTTCCGTAGCGGTTCGCGTGAAGCCAGACTTGCCTTTATTCGGGACGCTCAGACACAGCATCTGTTCACCCATTCTGCTCTTCGTGCTTTTGTAACAGGACAGCTTAAATTAATGGGCTTGTCTGAGGCTGCAACATACCTAGAAGAGTCCTACTACACCGTTATTCCCGATACGATAGAATCTTGATAAATTCCCTAGATTCGCCCCATCTAACCGCCTCTGAAAAGGCGGCTTTTTGTGCTACAATAAATGAAAACAACAGGGTCCAACGACCCGGACGCATGAAAGAGAGCGAGCATGAATAATCATTCCTATCCTACTCCTGAAATCATTGAGGTTTGTCTGCTAGCTGGCAAACTGATGATGCAAAATGGAGCCGAGACCTATCGTGTTGAAGACACGATGTCCCGCATTGCTTCGGCCTATGGCATACCCGAGTCCCATAGCTATGTAACGCCAACTGGAATTTTTTTTGCCATCAATGATTCGGAACCTGCCAAGCTCATCCGGATTGTAGAGCGAACCACAGATTTGCACAAGGTAACAGAGGTCAATTCTATTTCACGTAAAATCAGCACAGGCGCCTTGTCTCCCAGCGCAGCCGTAAAAGAGCTTTCGGAAATTGAACGTGGACCCCTCCGCTATTCCAATCGTGTACAGCTGATCGCTGCGGCGCTGGCCAGCGGTTGCTTTATGATCATGTTTGGTGGAATCTGGCGAGATTTCCCCTCAGCTGTGTTGTGCGGCGGTATCGGATTTGCAGCCTTACAATATTTTCACAGACTCGTTAAGGTTAAGTTTTTCTCAGAATTTTCTGCATCTTTTCTAATCGGCTTGCTGGCGGCTCTGTTAGTGATCGTCGGCTGGGGACAGATGATGGATAAGATTATCATCGGTTCCGTCATGCCATTGGTACCAGGCTTATTAATTACAAATGCCCTTCGGGATTTAATGTCCGGGCACCTCGTCTCAGGGCTCTCCAAAGGCGCAGATGCTTGCCTGACGTCTTTTGCTATTGGGGCTGGTGTTGCAGTTATCATTTCTTATATGTAATTTGGAGGAGATTCAAGCTTATGCTTGCACAATTATTCACAAGCTTTATTGCTACCGCTGCTTTCGGTATACTGTTCCATGCCCCCAAACGCTCGCTGCTGCAATGTGGTTTTGTCGGTATGCTGGGCTGGCTCGTCTATTATTCAACCACGGATAGCATGGGACCTGTGACCGCCAGCCTTTTAGCCACGATCCTTATCGGCATTGTCAGTCAAGGTTTTGCCAGACTGTACAAAATGCCTGTGATTATTTTCAGCGTGGCAGGCATGATCCCCCTCGTGCCAGGAGGAATGGCCTATAATGCCATGCGCCAATTCGTACAACAACATTATCCTCAGGCACTGGAGCTGGCTATAAACACACTGATGATCGCAGGGGCGATAGCAGTTGGTTTGGTGATGTCTGAGGTGCTTAATCAAATTTTTCACAGCATTCGTTTTAAACCTCGGTGTCCAAGGCAAAGTGATAGCAAGTAAAAATAGGCTGGCCCCAAATCGCTACACTGACAGTGTAT
>NZ_JCAJRU010000384.1:0-2775 GCF_059447605.1 Paenibacillus sp. N119s
AGGCGGTCGATACCATTACAGGTCGGTTCAAGGAGCTGATACGTACAGACGGACCGGAGTCGATTCTCCCCTACAGCTTTTATGGCAATATGGGTGTGTTGAGTGTAGATGGAATGGACCGCCGCTTTTTCAATGCGCTGGGTTCAAGCCAGTTGGATCAGACGATTTGCAGCGTGGCTGGGAATGAAGGCTGGGCATCCGTTATGGGGTTTAAGGGCGGTACGAGCCCGGAGGATACAGAGGATGCAGATCTCATTATTGTATGGGGCGGAAATGTCATCAGCACCAACATGCATCAGGTCGTATTGGCTGAGAAAGCACGTAAAAAAGGTGCTAAGGTGATTGTTATAGATGTTCATCGCAACCGGACGGCGCAATGGGCGGATTGGTTCATTCCGTTATATCCGGGCACGGATGCGGCACTCGCGCTGGGGGTTATGCATGTGCTGTTCGAGCAGGGACTGACAGACGAGGATTTTCTACGTCGCTACACCGTAGGTCATGAGGAATTGCGCGAGCATGTTAAGACCTATACACCAGAGCGGGTTTCACAGATTACTGGCGTACCCGAGGAGGATGTTATCCGTTTGGCGGAAATGTACGGGAAGGCGCGAGCGGCCTATATCAATATCGGAAATGGGCTTCAACATCATGATAATGGCGGTATGAACGTACGCGCAGTTACATGCTTGCCTGCGCTCACGGGACAATGGTTGAAGCACGGCGGGGGAGCATCACGCTCCAATGGTGCTTATGCCAAGATTAACAGCGCCCATCTGGAGCGCCCTGATCTGCGACAGAACCCGGACGCCCGGGTGATTAACATGAATCGGATCGGAGAGGCGCTATTACAGAAGGAACAGCCGATTAAGGCATTATTCGTATATTGTAGTAATCCGGTAGTTGTAGCACCCGATTCGGAACGGGTGACGAAGGGATTTGAACGAGAGGATCTGTTTACGGTTGTTCATGACTTGTTCCTAACGGATACGGCCCGCTATGCAGATATTGTGCTGCCTGCTTCGTCTTCTTTTGAAGGTACAGACCTATATAAATCGTACTGGCACCACTATATCCAAATGCAGCAGCCAGTTATTGAGCCGCTTGGCGAAAGCAAAAGTAATTATGAGCTGTTTAGCCTGCTCGGACGGGCAATGGGCTTTGAAGAAGCTGCCTTTACGGAAAGTGAAGAGGATATGATCGTAGGTGCGCTGGATAATCCAACAAACCCTTATCTCAACGGTGTCACCTTGGATGCCTTAAAAAAGTCACCTTTTGTCAAGCTCGATATGACGCAAAAGGCTAATTATTTGGGGCGTCTAACTACGCCTTCAGGCAAGATTGAGTTGTATTCGGAAAAAATGAAACAAGCAGGTCTGCCCGCAATGCCCTCTTATGTACCGCTGATCGAAGGGTACGACGGAGAGCGTCGACCGCAAGCGGATGATCGTTTTCCATTGATGTTTGTTTCACCGCCAAACCATAACTTCTTGAATTCAACTTTCGCAAATTTGCCCAAGCATCAGCGACTGGAGCGGGAGCCTTTGCTGCAAATTCACCCGGAAGATGCTCAGGCAAGAGACATCGCAGATGGCGATCCGGTCACCGTCTGGAATGACAGAGGAACATATGAGTTGAAAGCCAAGGTTACCGATCTGATGTTGCCCGGTACGGTAATTAGCCAAGGATTATGGTGGGAAGGCAAGGGACGTAGACAGCGTGCGAATGTGTTAACCTCTGACCGGCTGTCGGATATGGGGCAGGGGGCTACTTTTTTCTCAACGGTGGTGAATGTAAAGCGCCAATGAGAAACTGCCTTTTATGGCGTCAGGTGCAAAAGGAGAAGCAAAAAATATGAAATGGTTGGAGTCTTATCCGAAAGAAGTAAAAGTATTTCTTGTGGCCAGCCTGATTAATTCGGCCGGGAGTTCCCTCATGTGGCCGCTTGTCAGCATGTATGTATTTGACGAGCTGAATCGTAGTATGGAAGATGCGGGGATTGCAATTTTAGTGCAGTCGTTGGGCGGAATTTTTGGTCAAGTGCTGGGCGGAGCCCTTTATCATCGTATTGGAGCCAAGAAACTGATTGTCGGCTCACTGGCCATGAATGCGTTGGGGCTTTTCTCGCTTCCATTTACCAGTGGTCATTGGGTAGCATTTGTCATCATGATGGGCTTTATCGGTTTTTTTAATGTGGTATCTGTGCCTGCGATTCAGGCCTTTGTAGGTTTTCGTTTTGCTGACCGTCGTGGAGAGTTGTTTAATATTATTTATGTTGCGAACAATATTGGGGTCGCACTTGGAACGGGACTGAGCGGTGTTCTGGCTGACCTTTCCTATCAGCTCAGCTTTGTAATGAACGGGGTAACTTCTGCGGTATTTGCCGGGTTCTTCTGGTCTTATTTAAGTAGAGTGGATCGGGAGGAGGGGGAAGTTCAGTTCAGCAAATCCGTGATGAAAAGAGAGGAAATACCAGCTCGGTTGCTGTTTCGTGATACCAGGCTATATCTCTTTGTAGGATTAGGCTCGCTCTTTTTATGGTTTGGCAATTCCATCTGGAATACAGGGGTTTCTCCCTACATTATTGAGCAGGGCTTACCTAAAACGATGTATGGATTACTCTGGACGTTGAATGGTATCCTTATTTTTGCCGCACAACCTATTATTTTCTGGATCAAACGGCTGTATGCTCACCATGCTTCGGCGCAAATGACATGGGCTGGAGGATTCTATTTGGCTGCCTATATTGTCATTCTGGGCACACAGAACTATACT
>NZ_JCAJRU010000385.1:0-2757 GCF_059447605.1 Paenibacillus sp. N119s
CGTTGCTGGTGTGGAGCAAGGAAACCCGGCCACCCTTAATACCAGCGACGGATTTAAAATAACCTGCAACCATGTCGCTTCCTCCTCTCATTTTCCGTTCAATGATCCAAACAGTCTTTATTTTGCGCGATTGCATGCCGAGCGCTCTTATGTATTAGCGGTCAAGACCGACCGAACCTATCCGGGCGGTATGTACCTAAGTGCAGAAACCCCAAAACGTTCGCTTCGCTCCGTCCTAATAAAGGGGGAACCGATGGTCATCGTCGGTGGCGAAGGCCACAAAACGGGTCAAGGAATCTGCACATTTCAGTACTATGAAGCTTTGGAAAAGTTCGCAGAGCAAACATTTGGGTTAAAGGAAATCGCATATCGCTGGTCGGCCCAAGACTTGTACACGTTAGACAAGCTCCCTTATATTGGACAGGAACTATCCGATGTTTCTAACATCCTCGTTGCTACGGGTTATAAAAAATGGGGGATGACGACAAGTGTCGCGGCAGCTTTATTAAATACGAATCTGATAACCAGAAAGGAAAGCCCGTACCGGGATCTTTTCACCCCTTCAAGATTTCATGCAGACCCTGACATTAAAACATTTGTAACTCAAAATGCGAATGTGGCGAAACACTTGATTGCCGGGAAGCTGGAAATCAGCTATAAAAAAGCCGAAGAACTCCAGCAAGACGAAGGCGCAGTCATCCGGGTAAACGGCAAAAGGGCGGGCGCATATCGAGACCCACAAGGAACATTACACCTGGTGGACACTACGTGCACCCATATGGGCTGCGAAGTCGAATGGAACGAGGCGGAAAGAACATGGGATTGCCCTTGTCATGGCTCACGCTATTCATATCAAGGCGAAGTCATTGAAGGACCGGCTAAAAAAGCACTTGGCAAGGTTGAGGTCGAATAGCACGATCTTTCTGAATAAACCTAGTTACGCTGGACAATATACCTTTCAGAGCCATAAAAGAAAGGTGATCCTATGATAAGCCAAGTCCAAATCAAAGCTATTGATATGCATGAGCAAATTTCAACGTACATGATTGAACGTGGCTGGTATCACCCATGGAACGTACACGAGCAGCTGTCGATGGATCTGCAAAATATCAACACTGCATTACAAGCTCCTGTTTTGTAAAACGATGCCCCCCCGGCATGATCCAATGCACGTACTGGCTTATCTATGAAACCAGCAAAGCCGTCTTTACGCTAATTTCGCGTAAAGACGGCTTTAGGTTTATCTCATTCTCTTCGTTATTCCGCTTGCCAATTTGGCATCCGCTCTGCCGGGTAACGAAGGCCCGCGGCCATTCCTTTGGGAATGATGGCGTTAATCGTCTCCATTTCCTCTGCGGACAAGTTTACTTCAACTGCTCCTGCATTTTCCTCTAAATATTTGACCCGTTTGGTGCCGGGAATCGGTACAATTCCCTCTTGCGCAAGCAGCCAGGCCAAAGCCAGCTGAGAAGGCTTGACTCCTTTTTGAGCAGCAAGGTCCTTAACATGCTGCACGAGATCCAGATTCTTTTGGAAATTTTCAGGCTGAAAACGCGGCACAGTGCGACGGAAATCATCTTCTGCGAAATCATCAAACTTCCGAATTTGACCGCTCAAAAAGCCGCGGCCAAGTGGACTGTAGGCCACAAATTCGATGCCCAGCTCCCTACATGTGGGTATAACCCCATCTTCCGCTTCCCTGCTCCATAAAGAGTATTCCGTTTGCAGTGCTGTAATCGGATGTACCTTGTGAGCGCGTCTGATCAGTGCAGGAGACGCTTCAGATAGCCCCAGATAGCGGACTTTTCCCGCTTGGACCAGATCACTCATCGCCCCTACCGTTTCTTCGATAGGTACATTGGGGTCGACACGGTGTTGGTAGTATAAATCAATCACATCTACGCCCAATCTTTGCAGGCTGCGATCACATGCCTGTTTTACATATTCGGGACGGCCGCTTACCCCCATAAATGCACCATCTTCCCCGCGCATAATCGAAAACTTGGTAGCTAACACCACTTCATCACGCCGGCTGCGCAGAACTTGGCTAATCAGTTCTTCATTTTTTCCCACACCGTAGGTGTCGGCAGTATCCCAAAAGTTGATTCCCAGCTCCAACGCACGATGAAGCGTTTTGATTGATTCCTGATCATCCAACTCACCATAATACTCGGACATTCCCATGCAGCCCAGCCCTAAAGCAGATACTTGAAGGTCGCTGTTACCCAGTTGTTTCTTTTTCAATTCTATCACTCCTAAATTGTCAGAATAGTTACGTATTTCCTAATCGCCACGTTACATCCCGTATGTTACTACTTAAAGTTAACTTCAAGTCAAGTGGGATTTCGATATGCTGTTTTCATTTTGTAATTATGTATGAACAGAAGCGCTTCATAGCTTCTGAAAGAGGGTAAAGAAATTCATTTACAGTGCTAAGGCCTCTTCTGTAATCTTTTTGATATCAATGGATGAAGGCGTCTCTTCCTTAACCATATCTGGCAGGATATGTTCCAAAAAATATTCAACGCATTTCAATTTAATATTTTTGATTTTTACAAGTGCATTGCGATACAACACGACAAATTCCTTTTCGGTATTCCCTCGCTGAAGCTCGGCAAACGCTTCATACACCTGATCCATTTTATCCGCAACCTCTAGAATTAAGCCTTCAACCGAATCATCTTTACCCTCTCTTAACTGTTTGCGGAAAATCGCTTTAAAATCCTCTGGAATATTCTCTTCAATAAAATACTCAAT
>NZ_JCAJRU010000386.1:0-2747 GCF_059447605.1 Paenibacillus sp. N119s
CTGGTGACACAGCGCAAGCTCATGAAACGGGACTTAACTTAGTCGTATGTATACAAAAATAACTAAAAAGGGAGGGAGAGCAGGTGAATATTCCAGTGCAAATTGATGAGAATAGCGCGGAACCGCTGTATGCACAGATTGAAAAGCAGCTTCGTTCACTCATTGTAACCGGACAGATTGCAGCGGGAACGCTGCTTCCCTCCATTCGTGAGTTTGCGGGGACGCTCCGTTGCAGTGTAATCACCGTCCGGCGGGTCTATCAGGATTTAGAGAACGAAGGCTTGCTTCGTACCCGGCAGGGAACGGGCACCTTCGTAGCTCTGGTCGAGGATGATATGCGCTCAGGTTACCGCCTTAAAGCGGTGACTGAGGCATTGGAAACGGCGATTGCCACAGGCATCGCTGTACAGATGACAGAGCAGGAATTATTGGAGCTTTTCGCAGAAATGGTGAAAAGAAGGTATGAAGTCCAGGTGAAGGAGTGACAGCTGTGAGCAATCATGTGGAAGTTCCTATGGAAATACAGAGGAAAGTACCGATTATTGAGATGAGCCAGGTCTTTAAAACCCGGGGTGACCGGAAGATTGGGCCGATTAATCTAACGGTTGAACCAGGATATGTGGTCGCCTTGACTGGACATAACGGATCAGGGAAAAGCACATTGATTCACTTGCTAACTCAGCTTATTCATCCGGATTCCGGTGAGATTCGTTGGTTCGGTCAAGCCTACCCCAATGGTATGCCGGCAGATACACGACAATGGGTTGGGTATATACCGGAGCAGCCGGTTCGCGAGGAGGATCGATTAACGGCAGAAGCAGCAGCGGCTTTTCGAGCCTTGTGGTATCCCGGCTGGGACGAAACACGTTTTCAGAGGTTAATGGACCGTTTTCAGGTTCCAGCACATACGAAATTATCGCGTATGTCCAAGGGACAACGCCGGAAATTCGAACTGGCTGCTGCCTTGGCGCCGCACCCTCGTGTGTTGCTGCTGGATGAGCCTTCATCGGGTTTAGATCCTTTTGCCTGGAAAATCATGCTGGAGGAACTGCGGGATTGTATGAAGAACGGCAAAACGACGATCATTATTGCTACCCATATCATGGACGAGATCAAGCGTTTGGCGGATTACATTGTTTTGATGCACGATGGCAGGCTGCTTGGCAAGCTGGAAAAAGATCATCTACTCGAAAATAGCAAGGAAATGTGGTTTGAAGGTACACCCGAGGAGGCATCGGAGCTTCCGGGAGTTGTAGAGACGGAGAGTGATGGGAATTTACAGCGAATTATAACGCTGGCCGCCGGGGAGACCAGTGCTATATTGGAACAGGCGGGGATTCGCCCCATCCGTGTGCGGCGTCTGGAGCTGGATGATATTTTAGTATATTGGTCTGCAGGACAAATATCTGCGAATGCTGAGACATTCATAAAGAAAGAAGGGATGGAGCAATCATGAGCATGCTGGAATTGGAAAAGGTCGTGAAGCAATATGGGAATCATACAGCAGTAAACGGAATATCGCTGAATGTGAACGGCGGCGAGATTTACGGACTGCTGGGAGGCAATGGAGCAGGCAAAACGACAACGATGCGCATGGTGCTCGGCCTGATTTACCCTGACGGGGGTAGCATCCAATATGAGGGCAAGCCCTACAGCAAGGAGCTTCAGCGGACAATGGGCTATTTGCCTGAAGAGCGTGGGCTGTACCCCAAGGTGAAGGTAAACGAGCAGATTAACTACTTGGGCAGGCTGCGTGGAATGTCGGCCAAGGAGGCGGACCAAAGTCTGCGCTACTGGCTGGAACGTTTTGGAGTGCCAGAATATTACGATAAGCGGATTGAGGAGCTATCTAAGGGAAATCAGCAGAAAATGGGCTTTATTGCTGCGGTTGTGCATCGCCCGACGCTGCTCATTTTGGATGAGGCCTTCAGTGGACTGGACCCGGTAAATGTTGAATTGCTTAAGGAGACGGTGAAGGAACTACGGGACGAGGGTGCTGCAATTTTATTCTCAACCCACCGCATGGAGCATGTAGAGGAACTGTGCCGGCATATTACGATTTTGCATCGCTCGAATACCGTAGTGCAAGGAAGTGTGCAAGAGATCAAGGGCCGCTACCCACGTGAAAAAGTTCGTCTCATCACTACAGGTGAAGTGAACGGACTGGAACAGCTGCCCGGCGTACTCCGTGTAGAGCGTATGGATCGTGGCTGGATGCTGCATATTGAGCAGCCGGATACGGCGAAGTTAATTTTGCAAACAGCGTTGGGACAAACGGATGTGGAACATTTTGAGATCAAGGAACCTACGCTCAATGAAATTTTCATAAGAGAGGTGGGAGATTCCCATGAATAGACTGGGCACAGTGATCGGTTTTACGTTTCGTCAGAAGGCGAGGACCAAATCTTTTATCATTACGACACTGGTATTGGCCTTGCTCATCACACTGGGCATGAATCTGCCGTATATCATTTCCTTGTTTAAAGGAGAAGGAGCCGGAGGTTCCAGCACAACGGCAACCGAGCATCAACGTTTGGGTCTGATTGCCGGGAACCAGACTGAAGTGGCGAGACAGCTGGAACAGTTTACCAAGAAGCAATCCAACCCGGCAGCCGTCTGGGTACGTTATGACAGCGTACAAGCGCCAGCAATGCAGCAAGCCTTGAAGAATGGAAAGCTGCAAGGTTACGTGCAGTTCACAGAGCCTGCCGCCAAGGGAGACACGTTTCCCAAAGTGGAGTACGTCT
>NZ_JCAJRU010000387.1:0-2712 GCF_059447605.1 Paenibacillus sp. N119s
ACCATTCACATGAGCTTTGGTTATAATGCCCTCGCCTTTGAACGGGAAAGTGTAGAGCAAATTCGAGGTCATCTGGTACAGCTCCTGGAGCAGGTGATAGCGAATCCGGACATCTCCGTACAGGAGCTGGATATGGTAACCGCACAGGAGCGTAAGCAGATCGTTGAGGTCTGGGGCAATACAGCAGCAGTCTATCCAAGCGAGCAAACGATTCACGGCTTGTTCGAGGCGCAAACTGCGCAGACGCCGGAGCAGCCAGCGTTGTACTTCGAAGGGGAGCAGCTGACTTATCGTGAGCTGAATGAACGCGCCAATCGATTAGCTCGTACCTTGCGGAGTCAAGGGGTGACGAAGGATCGTCTGGTGGGACTGATGACCGAGCGTTCGGTGGACATGATCGTGGGCATCTTCGGGATTTTAAAAGCTGGGGGCGCATATGTCCCAATCGATCCGGCCTATCCAGAAGAGCGTATTCGCTACATGCTGGACGACTCGGGAGCGAAACTGCTGTTGACACAAAGTCATCTGGTGGACAAATCAGCTATCGATGGTCAAGTGCTGGTATTGGATGGGGAACAAAGTGTGTATCACGAGGATGGTTCTAATCTGGAGCCGCTGTCGGGTCCGAACGATCTGGCGTATGTCATCTATACGTCGGGGACAACCGGGCAACCGAAGGGCGTGATGCTGGAGCACCACGGACTGTGCAATCTGAAAACGTATTTTGATCAGACACTTCAGATCCGTATGTCGGATCATGCGCTGCTATTTGCCAGCTACTCGTTTGACGCGGCTTGCTGGGAAATCTTCCAGGCGCTGTTCTGCGGAGCCACGTTGTACGTGCCAACGACAGAGACGATTTTGAACTACGAGCGGTTTGAGCAATATATGGCGGATCACCGGATTACCGTGGCCGCTTTGCCGCCGACTTATGCGGTGTATTTGGAGCCGGGGCGGATGCCGCACCTGCGTATTTTGTTCACTGCGGGTTCAGCCTCATCCACCGAGCTGGTATACAAGTGGAAGGATCAGGTGGCGTACTATAACGGTTACGGGCCAACTGAAAACTCAGTTGCGACTTCGATCTGGCCGGTATCCGAGGATGCGAGAGCAGGCCAACTCATTTCCATTGGACGCCCTGTGCCCAATCACCGGGTATACATGGTGGATATGGATGGACATTTGGCGCCGGTCGGCGTAGCGGGTGAACTGTGCGTATCCGGTCCGGGCCTGGCGCGGGGGTATCTAGATCGCCCAGAACTGACGGCCGAGAAATTTGTAGCGAACCCGTTTGCGGCGGGTGAAGCCGGCTATGAGCGGATGTACCGGACGGGAGACTTGGCAAGATGGATGCCAGACGGCAACATCGAATATTTGGGCCGGATCGATCATCAGGTGAAAATCCGGGGCTACCGGATCGAGCTGGGCGAGGTCGAGGCACAGATTCTGAAAGTGGAAGACGTGCAAGAGGTCATCGTACTGGCCCAAGCGGACGAGCAAGGGCAAAACCAACTGGTGGCGTACTTGGTTGCTGAAAGAGAAGTAAGCGCGGGTGAGCTGCGCAGCTTGCTGGGTGAAGAATTACCCAACTACATGGTGCCTTCGTACTTTATTCAGCTGGAGCAGATGCCACTGACACCGAACGGTAAAATCGACCGCAAGGCCTTGCCAGCACCGGAAGGCAGATTGCAAAGCGGAGCAGATTATGTAGCGCCGCGCACAGCGCTGGAGCAGACGTTAGCTTCCATTTGGCAGGGGGTATTAGGAGCAAAGAGCGTCGGCATTCTGGATAATTTCTTTGATCTGGGCGGGGATTCGATCAAAGCGATCCAGGTATCCTCCCGTCTGCTGCAAGCGGGCTACAAGCTGGATATGAAGGATTTGTTCCAATATCCGTCCATTTCGCTGCTGAGCGGTCATGTACACAACGTTAGCCGTACAGCCGATCAGGGTGAAGTTTCGGGCAGCGTCAAGCTGACCCCGATCCAGCAATGGTTCTTTGAACTATCGTCGGCAGAGCCGCATTATTTCAACCAGTCAGTGATGCTGCACAAAGCGGAAGGTTTCGATCTAGACGCATTGCATCGCACGGTGACCAAGGTGACGGAGCATCATGATGCGCTACGTATGGTCTTCCGTCAGACCGAACAGGGCTATGAAGCATGGAATCGCGGTGTGAACGAAGGCGAGCTGTATCATCTGGACGTTGTGGATTTGATGGATGTGCAAAACATGGCAGAGGTGGCAGCCGCCATTGAAAGGAAGGCGAGTGCCATCCAAAGCTCCATTCGTCTGGATGAAGGACCGCTGGTGAAGCTGGGGCTTTTCCGCTGCATGGATGGAGATCATTTACTGATCGCCATTCACCATTTGGTCGTAGACGGCATTTCATGGCGGATTGTGTTTGAGGATTTTGCGACTGGATATGAACAAGCCGTTCGGGGAGAAGCGATTCGCTTGCCATATAAAACGGATTCGTTCTCTGCTTGGGCAGAGCGGTTGTCTCAATATGCGAACAGTCCGGCCGTCGAAAATGAACGCGAATACTGGCAGCGTCTTGCCCACATCGAAGTCGCATCGCTGCCTAAGGATCAAGAAAGAGCGGCCGGACAGCCTTTGCTGGTCAGAGACAGTGAGACGGTGACCGTGGCTTGGAGCGAACAGGAAACCCGATTGCTGCTTCAGGAATCGCACCGGGCGTACAACACCGAG
>NZ_JCAJRU010000388.1:0-2701 GCF_059447605.1 Paenibacillus sp. N119s
TCTGGCAAGATAGTTTTGATGTACGTGAAAATGTGCCTCCAGGTCTTTATTCGTGATGGCATTTCTGTAGTTTTGTTTTAGAAATATTTCGATCTGTTCGGCTAACTTTGAGGAACTGCTTTTATAATTCTCATCATATTCCAAACTCTGAAAAATATTCACAAATGTTTGTTGAGTCTCCCATAGAGCCAGCTTTCGAGTTTTTAAAGTAGAGGCTAGTAAATAGTCCAATTTAGAGAACAGCTCAAGGGGATTAACTAGTTTTTTTCGGTACTCTCCACGACTTGTCCTCCTCACCGATGTGCAGTAGTCCTTCTTTAATAATGATTACGTCAAAATAACCTAAGTTATAGCGATTCGGATGCCAATCCCCTTTGTGGTATGCAGTAAAATTCCCTTCTATGAAATAAGGCAATGGAGGAACAAGGAAAGATAGAAAGCCTGTTTTGCTCATGGAAGTCAGCTCCTTTGTGTGTGAAATCGTATAAGTTTTAGTTAAAGATCGCGATTTTTTTTATAAATTCAGGTTGATAAAATAAGGACTGTAGCAAGAGGAACTTAGGTCAGCTTGTTCGATATTATCCTTACTTTATCCTTATTTTCTATGGTTAGCTGTTCCGTTTGCCGTGTTCATGGTTCTTACGTTTACAACGTCCAATTGGAGTGAATCGGGGAAAATTGCATACGCGGCCATCACTTATATCATAGCGGGTATTCTGTATACGGGGATCAGTAAACCGATTACATCTATTCTGCCTAACCTGAGCACTAATTCCAATGAACGCGTGGTTTTGAACTCTTTCCGTATGGTCGGGGGAAATGTGGGCTTCTTCATCGCCACCATATTCACGTTACCTCTGGTCGCCTTCTTTGGACAGGGAAATGATCAAAAAGGATTTTCCCTAACACTCGTTTTATTTGGCATCATGGCTGGCTGCCGTTTATCATCTTCTTGATCGGAATTATTCCTATGTTTTTCTATAAGAAATTCGAAAAGAATGAGGCTTCTATTGAGCAAGATTTAATTGCGAGAAGGTCATGATTGTTCTCTTAACAAAGGATTTTGCATACTAGAAAATAGTGTAATCCTGCTTCAAAACTTGTTCAGCTCAGAAAGCAAGTTTTGAGGTTTTTTTTCTATTTAAGTGTGAGTAAAGCCATTGACAGGATTTTCTTTTAGAGTAATACTTCTATGTAGAGAAAAGTGTACAGAATCAAGAGCCAGAGACATCTAGCCTTGCAACTTTATACATTTTTTCGCCATGAAAGACTCTTCTGTTGAAGGGTTTTTTTCAATTTGATAAAAAAGAATGTGATAAGATGAGTCAACTGAGTGTAAGGATGAGGACGCAGGGCTTTCTGAATCGGCATTTTTCAGGAGAGTCCATTGATTATCGGCAGATTATTGCCCTATTTCTCCCGCTTCTGATTGATCAGGCTTTTATCGTGGGTCTTAATTTGGTCAACACAGCCATGATCAGCTCGTCGGGGATGGCGGCGGTCAGTGCTGTAAATATGATTGATTCATTAAATATTTTTTTAATTAATGTGTTTGTGGCAGTGTCTACTGGGGGTACGGTTGTTGTAGCGCAGTATAAGGGGAGCGGCAATGACCTTATGGTCTCTAAAGCAACCTCCGGTACGATATCCTCCGTTTCCTTGTTGGCCTTATGCATCAGTCTGTTTATGATCCTGTTGTACAATCCCATTTTAAGTGTCCTGTTTGGCTCCGCTTCGGCTGATGTATTGGCTAACGGCAAGGTATATCTACTGGGAAGCTGTATGTCTTTTGTGGGAATTGCGATTGTTGAGGCCGTATGTGGAGCGCTGAGAGGGATCGGCAAGACGAGGGCATCGCTGGCTCTCTCGCTTATCATGAATTTTTCATACGTGCTGCTGAATGTCGTGTTTATAAATTTGTTGGATATGAGTGTGCTGGGCATGACGATTGCAGTCAATGTGTCCAGATATGCAGGGGCTGCTTGTGCGTTGATCTATTTGATCAGGGTGGATGACGACCTGCGTGTTCAGCTTAGAGATATGCTTTATTTTAATCTGGCCATGCTTAAAAAGATCCTGTTTATCGGTCTTCCTTTTGCAGCGGAACAGATGTTTTTCAATGGAGGTAAAATTTTAACTCAAATTTTCATTGTGAGCCTGGGGACCAATGCATTGGCGACGAATGCTATTTGCTCCTCCCTGGCTAACGTGTTCCAAATTCCTGCGAATGCTTTGGCTCTTACAATTGTGACCGTGGTTGGTCAATGCATGGGGCGGCGGAATGTACACGATGCCCGCAAGTTTACCAAATCGTTTATTTGGCTGTCGTCCGCTTCGTTTATTGTAATGGGGCTAATCCTAATGCCTTTGTTTAAGCCGATGGTGGGGTTGTTTCATCCACCTGCTGAAATTGTAGATGACATTTTTATGGTCATGCTGATTAATACGCTGGCCCAGATTCCACTCTGGTCCATCGCCTTTATTACACCCTCTGCGCTTAGGGCGGCGGGGGATTCCAAATTTACGTCCCTCACCTCGATGCTGTCCATGTGGTTGTGTCGGGTAGTGCTTGGGTATGTCTTGGGCATTGTGTTCAACTTGGGGATTGTGGGTGTCTGGCTGGCCATGGATATTGAATGGGGTGTGCGGGGGATCGTTTTCCTCTGGCGCTTCCGCGGCAGCAAATGGGTCCAGCATCGTT
>NZ_JCAJRU010000389.1:0-2563 GCF_059447605.1 Paenibacillus sp. N119s
AGATACGTATGACTCAGCACGATGTTCAATTGTTTGCATTAAGCCAGCCACAGCAACGTATTTGGTACACGGAGCTTCTGAACCCTAATCGGAACACATCAACAATTATTGCTACTGTAAAAATCAGGGGAACTGTTCGTATAGATGCATTGCAGCAAGCAATGAACCGGGTGATTGCCCAAAACGATGCTTTCCGTATCAAAATCACTGCTCAGGATGGGATTCCATATCAATATGTAGAGCCGTTCGCTGCCCAAAGCATAGAAACCCTTCAGGTTACTCCGAAGGAAGCTGAGCTATGGGTGAGCCATCATAACGCCCAGCCGTTCCCTTTGCTGGATTCGCAGCTGTATCGGTTTGTTATCTTACAGCTGGGGGCAGAAGACACCTGGTTTAGTTTCAAGATGCATCATATTATTTCTGACGGCGCTACCATGGAGCAGGCCATTAATGAAATTACAGGAAATTATATGAATATTGTGCATGGTACAGGATTAGATACGCCAGTTCCGGCGAATTCATATCTTGATTTTATTCAGACGGAGCAGAGCTATGAGCAATCAGATCGCTATCAAAAGGACAAGACGTACTGGACGGAGAAATTTGCTGATTTGCCGGTGGTTACAGGTTTAAAATCATACAATCCGCATACTCTGAGCACGACTGCACGCCGGGAGAACTTTATATTGGAGCAGGAATTACATCATGGTGTTAAGGCTTTTTGCGAGGCGAACAACATTAGTATTTTTACATTTTTTTTGGCTGCTCTGTATATTTATTTGCATAAAATTACAGGAGAACAGGATTTAACCGTAGGTACATTGTATGCTAACCGTACGTTGAAGAAGGAAAAAACTACAATGGGTATGTTCGTCAGCACTGTGGCTACACGTCTGCGGGTCGAGCCAGAATCCGAGCTGTTCGCTTTCCTACAGGGTGTTGGCAAGGAGCAGGCGTCCATTTTGCGTCATCAGCGTTATCCGTACAACAAAGTTATTCAGGATTTGCGTGAACAGCAGGGCGGGACGGATATTCACCGCCTGTTTGGCGTCACCATTCAGTACCGTACGCTGAGTTTTTCCCGGTTTGATGAAGCTGTTCAGCAGGTGGATACCGATTTCTGCGGAGATACGGTGAACGACTTTGATATTGCTATGATAGACAAGCTGGATGACGATAAACTTGTATTGCAATTGGATTATCGGACCGAACTGTTTAGCGAGCAGGAAATTGCTCGAATTATTCGACAATTTTTGAGTGTGGCCGAACATATGGTGCAGGGTCCACACAAGCGGATACAAGAATTGTCGCTGATTAGTGAGGAAGAACGGGCGCAAATCGTCGATGTATTCAATGCTACAGCAGTGGAGTATCCATACGAAACACGCATTCATGAGCTGTTTGAGGAGCAGGCAGAGCGCACACCGGATCATATTGCCGTAGCTTTGGGTCAACAATCATTAACCTATCGTGAGCTCAATGAGACAGCCAACCGATTAGCGCATACGTTACGGGATGCAGGGGTGAAACCTGATGAACCTGTTGGCATTTTGACAGAGCGCTCGCTGGATATGATTACGGGAACACTCGCCATTTTAAAGGCTGGAGGCGCGTATGTGCCAGTAGATCCCCAATATCCGGAGGACCGTATCCGTTATATGCTGAAGGACTCGGGAGCCAAGCTGTTGCTAGCTCAGCAGGATTTACTGGATCGTTGCTATTTTGACGGACAGATTGTCAATCTGAATGATGATACGTCCTACAGTGCAGATGTTTCCAATCTGGGTGTAGAGGGAACGGGTGATCATGCTGCTTATGTCATTTATACCTCGGGTTCAACAGGTAAGCCTAAGGGGGTCGTTGTTGAGCACCATAGTGTCGTGCGCCTTGTCCGCAATACGGATTATGTGCCATTTGACGAATCGACCCGAATGCTGCAGACTTGCGCGTTTGTATTTGATGTATCTACGTTTGAAATTTGGGGGGCGCTGTTGAACGGCGGTCAGCTAGTTCTTGTTCATAAGGACGATCTTTTGGACGCGGCCAAACTTAAAGAGACGATACGGGATCATCGCGTCACCATGATGTGGCTGACTACACCGTTATTTAATCAGCTTTCACAGCAGGATAGTAAACTTTTCGGCGATGTGAAGTATTTGCTGGTTGGTGGTGATGTTTTATCTGCACCCCATATTAACAGGGTGCTGCGTGATAACCCGGACCTGAACATCATTAATGGCTATGGACCAACGGAAAATACAACCTTTTCGACGACGTATCACATTAAGGAAGAACAGCCGGATTCTGTGCCGATCGGACGCCCTATCCGCAATTCAACGGCATATGTTGTGGATTCGTCATTTAACCTGCAACCGGTCGGAGCTTGGGGGGAGCTGGTTGTCGGCGGTGACGGGGTAGCGCGTGGTTATCTGAACCGTCCTGAGCTAACGGCTGAAAAGTTCATAGACAGTCCGTTCCGCAGTGGAGAGCGCTGCTACCGTACAGGCGATTTGGTGCGCTGGAATGAGGACGGGACGCTCGAATACAAAGGACGGATCGACGC
>NZ_JCAJRU010000390.1:0-2550 GCF_059447605.1 Paenibacillus sp. N119s
TTTTTTGTCAAAGGTAATCCAGGCTAAACCAACAATGTCACTGGTATATTCATTGGAGGGGTCCTGTACATACGTCCCCGGATTCGGGAAACTGCTCACCTTGCTCCAGGTGGCCCCAAAGTCGGAGCTTCTCCATAGTCCGTTACCACTTCGAGCTCCGAAGAATAATATATTATTCTTATTCGGATCAATTGCCAGACGTTCACCCATCGAGCGTCCTGGCATATTGCCACCTACCTTAAAGGGAAGCTTTGTAGTCTGCCATGTATTCCCTTTATCGGTGGAGCGCATAATTTGCCCGTCATGTTTATCCCAGGAATTCGTATACGTACCTGTAGCTATATATACACGATTCGGATCCACAGGATCGGTGGCGAGTGCATCGACACCATTTTTGTTCCAATCCTCCCAGCCCACAGAATCCGTCAGCGGAATCCAGCTTTCATTGGCAGGATTCCAGCGGTAAGCTCCTCCAATATCTGTACGGGCATAGATCAGATCCTTTTCTGTTTCGTTAAAAATAATACCAGGTACAAAACCACCTCCACCGCCTGTAACGACACTTTTCCAAGTATAATCGTCACTCGGAGCAGCATGGGTGGGTGCTGTCATGCCTGTCCAGGAAGCACCCGCTACTACAAGCGCCAAACATGCAATTCTTAACCTGCTTTTCGCCTTAATCAATGAATTCAACCTCCTTTTTCTCCGTTATCATTTGAATGGGTAAGTCATATCAAACATGGGTTCTATTAAGCTCACCTCCAGTAATCTGAAAGATATACAACATTTTTGTTAGCGCTTACATATGTGTCTGCTCATTAGATTCGTCATCTTTTTCTCATTTCCTTGTGTGAAAAATCAAGATAATGCAATATGATTTTCTGCTCGATAGCCTGTAATATGAGAAAGGACTTTCACTCACGGTTGATACCATTTGTTATTTGTTTTTATGAATTTTTCATATAGTGAATTAATTACTTTATTTTGCATTCTTTACAAGTGTCAAACTAGTTTGATTTACAGCAAAAAACCGCGCTATGCGCGGTTCCAGCTTTCATGAATGCTATTGTTAGTCATTAGAAGATCCTTATTATTGCAAATATTCAAGCGCCAGTGCTAAAAAAATATGTCCTGAGATAAGCAACGCCCGCTCATCAAAATCAAAGCGAGGATGGTGATGAGCAAAATGCGTTCGTTCATCCTCATTGCGAGCGCCCACATAAATAAAAGCTCCAGGTCGTTGCTCTAAATAATAGGCAAAATCCTCTGCTCCCATGGCCGGTTTTAAATCCAAAAAAGCATCTGCTCCATACACTCTACTAACAAGTTCACGCACACGTTCAGTTTCAGCCTCTGCATTCACCAGAGCAGGATAGCCGTTCAAATAATCAATTTCGTATCCTGCATGATAAGCCTCCGCCAGACCTTTTACAATACTACGAATTTCGTTTTCGACTTCCTTGCGCACTTCCTTATTAAATGTACGGACGGTCCCTGCAATTTTCGCCTTATCTGCAATTACATTAAAGGCAGTACCCGCTTGAAATACTCCAATCGTTAGTACTGCTGATTCGATAGGGTCCACTCTACGACTCACGACCTGCTGCAATCCGTTTACAATTTGACTTCCAATAACGATGGAATCCACTGTCTGATGCGGTCTGGCGCCATGTCCGCCCTTGCCGTTGATTTGAATTGTAAACGCATCAGCAGCGGCCATTGCCGGTCCGCTCTTTAATCCGATTTTGCCCAACGGGATCTCCGATGCAAGGTGAATACCATATACTGCTTCAACCCCATCCAGACAGCCATCCTCAATCATGAATTTGGCTCCGCCAGGCGGTTTTTCTTCGGCATGTTGAAAAATAAACACAAGTTTTCCCTTCAATGTCTCACGGTGATGGCTTAACACTCGTGCCACACCTAGCAGCGCAGCCGTATGCCCGTCATGTCCACAGGCATGCATAACGCCAGGAACGGTCGATTTATAAGGCGCTTCCTTTTCATCCTGAATGGGAAGTGCATCAAAATCAGCTCGAAACGCAATCGTTCTACCTGGCTGGCCACCTTCTAAAACACCGAGCACCCCGTTACCGCCGACATTTGTTTTGACCTCAATACCAAAAGAGCGTAATTGTTCGGCAATAAATGCAGATGTATTCGTTTCCTCAAAAGAAAGCTCTGGATGCTGATGCAGATGTCTTCTCCACGCAATCAGTTCTTGTTCACCATCTTTTAGTTCTTGAACCCATTTCTCTAACATATTGCCCTCTTTTCCTATTGAATTTATATACTTACATCCTTATCTTACCATGAATGGGATGTAGAATACAGTTCCACTTCTCCATACCCTAAACTAACGATACAAGCAACTGTATATCTACGTTTTTATAGAATCAATCTAGGTTCTAATTGGAGCAATTTAGGATAGATAGAAGAATTGAATGGATAACAAAAAAAGCCAACAGAATACTTAAACTGTACCCTCTGTAAAGGACATTTTAAAAAGGGCTAGGCTGCTTGAAAAAGATGATCTCTGTATTGAACAGG
>NZ_JCAJRU010000391.1:0-2515 GCF_059447605.1 Paenibacillus sp. N119s
TTCCTTCTCGGCCTGTTTCATAGAGGAACGGCTCCACGAGACTTCAATCGCTTTATGCAAGCTTTCTCTGGCGGTCAGCCCAAAAGAGGGGTGCATCCAGCGTGAGGTTTGCTGAAACAGGGTGTGTAGAGGCTCTCGTAAGGGCTCCCCTGTCTTGGCGAAAGCATCTGGTAACGGAGACACCCCGTAAGAAACCTCAGTGGTCAGCCTTTGCAGCGCGAGAATTAACTCTCTGATTTGCCGCGGTCTCATGGCAAATTGTCTTGCACGCTGCCAACCCGCCAGCGTGGTGGCTAGTATAACCAAGACAGCTCCCAGCAGCTTAAGCATAGGAGATGCCTCCGCTCTGTCCTTCACCAGGCAATGTCAGCCTGCGCTGCTTGGCATCTGCCAGCCGAAAAGAGACCCCCCGGCTCGTCCGCTCCAGCATGACGTAGAGCTGGAACAGCTCCTGTCCAATAGTTAATCCGGCAAAGGCAGGCCGGCTTGCCATTTCAGCCACATCGCGACCATGTGCGGAAGCAATGACTGCGATGCCTGCATGAAGCGCCTCACGCACCGCCTCTGCATCTTCTGGTCGCCCGATTTCATCCACAATCAGGACATCCGGTGACATCGAGCGGATCATCATCATCATGCCCTCTGCTTTTGGGCATCCGTCCAATACATCGGTGCGAGGCCCGACATCAAAACCGGGGATGCCCTTATGACTGCCAGCAATCTCAGAGCGTTCATCTATAATGCCCACCTTAAGTCCACTTCGTCGCCCTCCGTTGCTTTGCATCCCTCCATAACTCAGTTGCCGAGCCAAGTCCCTCAGCAACGTCGTCTTGCCATGCTGAGGCGGTGACAAGATGAGCGTATGCCGTACTGTCCCGGATTTTTGATCCACTACAAAAGGTAGTATTCGATCAGCTATACCAGGAATGGCCCGAGCAATTCGTACATTAAAGCTGCTTATATCCCTCAAATGCTCTACTCGTCCCCGGTTGAGCACGGTTCTCCCTGCCAAGCCAACACGATGACCACCAGGGATCGTAATAAATCCTTTGCGAAGCTCCTCTTCCATGGTGTATAAGGAATGATTACTGATAAAATCCAGCAGTCGGTGGGCAGCCTCGCGGTTAGGCTTATAGGCTTCCGCAGGGTTCAAGGTCAGCCGACCAGCAGTCGTTACAAAGTGGTGATCCCCATTCGCATTAACCTCCAGCGGCCTTCCTTCCCGGACCCGGATTTCTTCCAGTTGCTTGAATACCGTTTCTGGAAGCCTTCCGAGTATACCGTGCAACGGTTCCGGAAATAACTCCAGCCATTCCATACCAGTGCCGCCTCCTCACAGTTGTCCTTTTTCTTTAAGACAAGTCTATGGCTGACTCTCGCTTTTTATGCCGAAAATATATTGAAATACCAGTCAAACATTTGCTCACTTCGATCCACGTCCAATAGAGCTTTCTCCCGCTTGCTCCAGTAGCTTCCCCTGCTTTGTATAATAAAAAAAGGGCTCCCTCAAAGCCTTGGCGGCTAAGGGATACCCTTAAATAAAAAAAGCTAGTTTTAAGCAAAAGAGGTTGTTCCACAGTCTGACTCTCACTGGTGGAACAACCTCTCAACCTACTGATGTATTCTATGATTTATCAATCTATAAATAGGGTATAATATATCGACCTTTCCCCGTTATAATAATTTTCTAAATCACTTGATGTTATTAACGGCGGTCTTTAGGTCCGCCCACAAACGCTTGCTCCTCAGTATCCAGATTATAAGCGGTATGCAATGCTTGAATAACCTCATGAAGCTTTCCAGCTTCAATAACACACGATACCTTGATTTCAGAAGTGCTTACCATTTTAATGCTAACACCTTGCTCGGCCAATACAGCAAACATTTGCGCTGCAACACCCGGGTGGCTAACCATTCCCGCACCTACGATGGATACCTTTACCAGATTTTCCTCGGACGTTACTTCACGATATGGAAGCTCTCCGCGAATATCTTCCAGCGTCTTAAGTGCAGCTTCACGATCTGTCAGAGCTACTGTAAAGGAGAAGTCTGCTTTTCCAGCTTCAACCCCGCTCTGCACAATAATGTCTACATCAATTTTGGCTGCCGCCAGTGTTCCAAAAACTTTTGCCAGTACACCAGGGATATCTTCAACGCCCAAAATACTGATTCTTGCTACATTTTTATCATACGCAATTCCACTGACTACAACGCCTTGCTCCATCACTGCATCCTCCTTTACGACCGTTCCTTCGTTATGATTAAAACTGGACCGCACAATTAACGGCACCCGGTTATGTTTGGCATACTCTACCGCACGGGGATGTAAAACAGCTGCACCCAAATTGGCTAATTCCAGCATCTCATCATAAGAAATTTCCTTGAGCTTACGGGCGACCTTTACGATCCGTGGATCTGTTGAATATATGCCATCCACATCCGTGTAAATTTCACAGGCGTCCGCTTGAATTGCTGCCGCCAGCGCAACAGCCGTCGTATCTGAACCACCACGTCC
>NZ_JCAJRU010000392.1:0-2467 GCF_059447605.1 Paenibacillus sp. N119s
TACCAGGATAAACAAACACTTGTAATAGGATAAGACGAGCGTAAAATGAGGTTTATAAGTAAGCCATTGAGCAGGAGGAATGAATAGCTTATGCAAAGAGTAGTGATAACAGGTATGGGTGTCGTTTCACCATTGGGGAATGAAGTAGGCACGCTGTGGAACAATTTGGTGGCGGGCCATTCAGGTATACAAAAAATTGAGTCATTTGATGTGTCTGATTTAAAAGCAAAAATTGCTGGACTGGTACAGGATTTTGATGCAGAAAAGCAGTGGGGACGTAAGGATGCGAGACGAATGGATCGATTTACTCAGTTTGCATTATATGCGGCTGAGCAAGCACTCAAGGATTCTGGTCTGGAACTGGATCGCACGGATCTGGAGCGTGTAGGTGTATACGTAGGATCAGGAGTCGGCGGTTTGGATACATTGGTCGATAATGTGGACGTGCTGCTACAGCGGGGGCCAGGCAGAGTTAGCCCAACGCTGGTACCTATGATGATCTCAAATATGGCGGCTGCCCAAATTAGTATCGCGTTTGGGGCGATGGGTCCTACGCTTTCACCCGTGACGGCTTGCTCTATTGGGAACACTGCAATTGGAGAGGCATTTCGGACCATTCGTACAGGAGATGCGGATGTCATTTTTGCCGGTGGAGCTGAAGCTGCAGTGTCCCGATTGGCCTTGGCAAGCTTCGCTAATGCAACAGCCTTGTCCACACGTAACGAGGAGCCTTCGAAAGCAAGCCGGCCGTTTGATCAGGATCGTGACGGCTTTGTCATGAGCGAAGGAGCAGGCATCCTGGTACTGGAGTCGCTGGAGCACGCTACCCGCCGGGGAGCAGAAATCTATGGCGAGGTCATCGGTTATGGAGCGAGTTCGGATGCCTATCACATGGTTGCACCGCATCCCGAAGGAACCGGGGCTTATCTAGCAATGAAAGCGGCCCTTCATTCGGCCCGCATCTCCCCAGAAGAAGTGGACGTGCTCAGTGCCCACGCAACGAGTACGCTGCCAGGGGATGTAGGGGAGACGCTAGCGATCCGCAAGTTATTTGGCGACTATGCCTATCAAATCCCAGTTACCGCTAATAAGTCCATGCTGGGTCATATGCTGGGAGCTGCGGGCGGCGTTGAAGCGATTGCACTGGTACAAAGCCTGCGAGAAGGCATCATCCCGCCAACGATAAACCTGGACAACCCGGACCCTGCTTGCGATCTGGATTATGTGCCTCACAAAGCGCGCAAGGCTTCATTAAATATTGGGTTATCTAATTCGTTCGGCTTCGGTGGTCATAATGCAGTCATTGTGCTGAAACGCTACGAGTCATAATATGTAATGAGTTATTGAAGCCTCAGATGCTAGATCCGGCTGGATCTAGCATCTGAGGTTATTTTCATTTAGGCATCATAGATTTTAATTAAATAAGAGATAGAGTAAGATGGAGGAAAACATTTGGAGGGATGGGAATACAAAATAAGAGAGAGTATTACATACTTGGTGCATTTACAAAGGATCATCAACTGGCTGGCATGACTGGGTTTAGAAGAGAAGACAAAATAAAGACACAGCATAAAGGAATGATTTGGGGAGTTTATGTACCACCGACTTACCGGAGCCAGGGAATCGCTAAGAAACTTTTAATGGAAGTGATCAGTCGAGGTAAAAAGGTGGAAGGATTGAAACAAATCAATTTGAGTGTGGTAGCTACCAATCAAGCAGCAGTTGAGCTTTATAGTAAATGGGGATTTACAACCTATGGTATAGAAAAGAACGCCTTAGAATATCAAGGCCAGGGATATGATGAGGAACTCATGGCATATTTTTATTAAGAGTGGAAGGTTTGAGAAAAATGAAAATTGATCGATTGCTTTCTATCGTCATCTTGCTGTTAAAAAGAAATAGAATACAAGCAAAGGAACTCGCTGATTTGTATGAGGTTTCGATCCGGACGATTTATAGAGATATTGAAGCGATTAGTTTAGCTGGTATCCCCGTAGTGACTTATCAGGGAGCAGGTGGGGGAATCGGTTTGATGGAAGGATATCGCCTGGATCGTAGTATACTGACAGATCATGATATCAAGGATATTGTGATGGGCTTGCAAAGTTTGTCCTCGTCGTTGGGCGGTCCCAATGTGTCCCGGTTGCTTCATAAATTTGAAAGTATTATCCCAGAGTCTGAGAAAGAGCAATTTAGTGTCCGAGCTACACAGTTCATTGTCGATCATTCGGGATGGGGGAATCAGGCTGTACAGGAAGCTAAACTAATAAAGGTAAAAGAGGCACTGAGTCAAGCGTGCACGCTTGCTTTTACCTATCGAAATGCCGAAGGAATCAGAACGGAACGGAATGTAGAACCGCATACGCTTGTGCTGAAAGGGCAACAGTGGTTTGTATATGCGTATTGTCCCGACAGGGAGCAGTTTCGCTTGTTCAAGCTTTCTCGTATGAGTGAACCTGTAGTTACA
>NZ_JCAJRU010000393.1:0-2465 GCF_059447605.1 Paenibacillus sp. N119s
TCCTTCCCTATAATCATTTAATTGTGTCCGCTCATATTCATATGACTCATGTCCATTTCAGCATGCTCTTCTGTGCCGGACTTGGATGAATCTTCTGTGGATGTAGTTTCGCCATGCCCAGCATGGGGGTTAGAGCCTTCCACTACATACTTGTTGACAATCTCTTTGAACAAGCCATCTGGAATCGAAGAATACTCAGCAGGCTGGGACAAACCTGGTTTTGCAAGCGCCAAATAGCCGTCCTTCGTCAGCGGCTTAGACTGCTTCTTGATGTCAGCGACCCAGTTTTTATATTCTTCATCCGACTGGACTTCTACATCAAAACGCATTTGTCCAAAATGCTCACCGCTAAAGTTCGCACCCGAGCCAAAGTAAGTTCCTTCGTGATCGGCCTGCAAATGCAGTTTCATAGCCATGCCTGACATGGTGTAGATTTGACCGCCCAATTGCGGAATCCAGAACGAGTTCATCGGGGCGTCAGCAGTCAGCTCAAAACGGACTGGAACACCTTTAGGAATGTGAACTTGGTTAACTGTAGCTATACCTTCCTCTGGGTACATAAAGAGCCATTTCCAGTCCAGTGAAGTTACTTGAATCGTTACTGGCTTTTGCGTACTTGCAATCGGCTTGGAAGGCTCCAGCAAGTAGGTATATCTTGCAGTGATGACCGCAATAATAAGGATAACGATAATCGGAATAGCCCACCATGTGGTTTCCAGCTTTTTGCTGTCATCCCAGTGAGGTTGATACTTCACCTTGTTTGTGGGGGTATCTCGATACCGCCAAACGATGAAGAATGTCAAAATCATAACCGGTACAATTATAAGCGCAGACAATGCCGTTGTAAGAATGATCAGCTCTTTTTGTGCTTGCCCAATTGGTCCTTTCGGATCGAAAACAACGTATTTTCCGCCAGCATAAAAACACGTCCAGATGAGCAATGCTACCGTGAGCACGGTCAAAACCAACGCAATAATCGCTTTTGGTTTTTTGTTCATGTTGTTCCCCTCTCCTTAAAATAGTAAATTACTCAAGACTTAACGAACTCCTGTAATGTTGCCCTTATATAAGATAGCAGAAAAGCGGCCATTTTTTTTATTGTTAACAGAATTGTCGATTATTTGTCCGATTTTTGTGAAAAACCTCTCTAAAATTAAAATTTCTCTTGCAATTCAAAAATTCTTTTTAATTCAAAAATGACATATAAAAACGTTAATTGTGCATCTTAAAGTATCTTAAAAACGTTATATTAAAGCAAAAATCGGGACTCCTTACAGTTATCATGTCACACTGCTCGAAGCCCCGTGCTGTTGTTCTCGTTATCCGTTTTGTGTACAGCATTTTCAATGCATTAACGACGTCCGTTTTCTTGGTCTTCCTTCTTGCGGGCAATGACAAATGATTTCCCAATTAGAAAAATAAAAATTCCAGCAGCAAAGGCGCCAATGCCTGTCATTAGATAGATATTACGATCAGTTAAATTTCCTATATCAAGCAAAATAAGAATAATACCTACAATACAAGCGATCAAAGAAATAACAGATACCGTGCGGCTCATTTGATTATCCCTTGATCCTGATTTTCTAAAATTCACAGCCATACCCTCCACTCCCTCTAGTTTAAAATGGTTTAAAAAGTGCCCTCGTCAGGTATTTTTTTCAGTATGCACATTTTTTATTCCTGCTGGTCTCTTTATACTAGAATTATCTATAATTCATCTTGGCTATTATTACCCCAGAGGACCTTCTATTTAAACAAACGGGAGTGGAGACAGGCTTAAATCTACTCTGTTTTCATAACATTTTTTTTCGTTTTAACGTCTAGTTTCCAACCAGTTATTACTTACTACATTTCGATACCAATAGTAACTTTCCTTGGGGGTGCGGACCTGTGTGCGGAAATCGACATGAATCATGCCAAATCTCATATTATATCCCTCTGCCCACTCAAAATTGTCCATAAGTGACCATGCCATATAGCCTTTGACATGAAGGCCGTCATGAATTGCCCGGTGCACCTGCACCAAATGCTGCTGCATGTAAGAAATCCGGCGGTCATCCTGCACCTTGCCGTTTACGACCTCATCATTGATACAAGCCCCGTTCTCGGTGATGTAAATATCGATATTCCCGTATTTTTGCAAATAATGCAGTACCTCATACAGTCCACGCGACTCGACCGGCCAGCCGATATCTGTTACAGGTAGTCCCATATTGATTTCTTCGGATTGAAGAAATCCTGCTTTCGGATTAAAACGATTAACCGACATACTATAATAATTGATACCGATCATATCAATAGGCTCACCGATGATGTCCATATCCCCATCCTGAATAGGCACAGTAGCTCCCTGCTCCGCAAACCAGTCTACCAAAAACTGAGGATACGAGCCTTTATAAATAGGCTGAAGAAACCAGTCACTGTGCAGAGAAATCGTGCGTGCACAAGCCGCTTTATCCTCCTCC
>NZ_JCAJRU010000394.1:0-2458 GCF_059447605.1 Paenibacillus sp. N119s
ACGCTATCCATCCGCTGGCCGCTATGGAAAGAGGGCGGGATGCGGATCGATGCGGACACGGAAAAGCTCATGAGACAGAACATGGGCATTACGCCTCTACAGACCGAGTCGGGCATTCAGGCGCTGTACCAATGTCTGTCCTCAAGCAGGGAGCAGGTGATGGTTCTGGAAGGAGAGCCCGAGAAAATCGAGGCCTATCTGGGGAAAGCTGTATCACAGGCCGATATCCGTGCGATACGGGCATCTGCACCGAAGCTGGATACAGGTTTGCTTTACGATAAAACCTTGTATCATCTCAAAGCGCTGTTGGGAGAGGTGACCCGGCTGAGCGTTGGTAGCATCGAAGCTCATGAACCGCTAGAGCGCTATGGCATCGATTCCATCATGATTACCCAGCTGAATGCCAAGCTGGCAGGGTCTTTTGGCGAGCTGTCCAAGACGTTGTTTTACGAGTACCAGACCTTGCGTGCCCTGGCAGAACATTTAGTGGCAGAATACGCACCGGAGTGTATGCAGTGGGTCGGAATGAGTCCAGACATGCAGCTGGTGGAGGAAACGACTGCGGCAACCCGGTGTGCCGAAGAAGAAAGCGCGTCAGTTGCGGAACAAACGATTGCGGAAGAGGCGACAGCGAAGCTTACCCGAAGCTACGTGAAGCCGGTTCGAAGCTATGTGCAGTCTGGCGCAGAGGAAACACGTGAACCGATCGCCATCATTGGTATGGCAGGCAAGTATCCAGGTTCGAAGGACATGAACGAATATTGGGAAAATCTCAAAGCAGGGAAGGATTGTATCGGCGAAATCCCGCAGGAACGCTGGTCGCTGGAAGGATTCTTTCAGCCTGATAAAGAGGAAGCAGCTGCGCATGGCAAAAGTTACAGCAAGTGGGGCGGTTTTATCGAAGACTTTGCGGAATTCGATCCACTGTTTTTTAATATTGCACCGCGGGAAGCACTCAGTATGGACCCTCAGGAAAGGCTGTTCATTGAAGCCTGCTGGGAAGCGATGGAGGATGCAGGCTACACCAGAGAACAGCTTGCAGTACGACATAACAGCCGGGTAGGTGTATTTGCGGGAATTACCAAAACAGGATTTGATCTGTACGGTCTTGATCTATGGAGAAAGGGAGCGCAAATATTCCCTCACACTTCCTTTAGCTCGGTAGCCAACCGAATTTCGTACCTGTTCAATTTGCAGGGCCCGAGCATGCCGGTGGATACGATGTGTTCGTCTTCGTTGACTGCGATTCATGAAGCGTGTGAGCATCTGTACCGCGGAGAATGCGAGCTGGCCATGGCAGGAGGAGTGAACCTGTATCTGCATCCGCTGAGCTATGTCGGACTTTGCGCGAACCAGATGCTGTCCATAGACGGACAGTGCAAGAGCTTCGGAAAGGGAGGCAACGGCTTTGTCCCAGGAGAAGGCGTGGGGGTCGTGCTATTGAAGCCGCTGTCCAAGGCGATAGCAGATGGAGACCCGATCCATGCGCTCATCCGGGGAACGAGTATCAACCATGGAGGCAAGACCAACGGGTATACAGTGCCTAACCCGACTGCTCAAGGGGAGCTGATCCGGTCAGCACTAGAGCGAGCCGGGGTACATGCCCGGACCATCAGCTATATCGAAGCTCACGGAACCGGTACAGAACTGGGAGATCCTATTGAAGTAACCGGTCTGACCCAGGCCTTCAGGAAGGATACGGCAGACAAAGGATTTTGCGCCGTGGGCTCTGTGAAGTCCAACATCGGACATTTAGAGGCGGCAGCGGGCATCGCAGGGATTGGGAAAATTGTCCTGCAGATGAAAAACCGGACGCTGGTTCCCAGCCTGCACGCCCAGGAACTAAATCCGAACATTCCTTTTGAGCAGACGCCGTTTGTTGTCCAGCAGGAGCTGGAGGAATGGAAGCGGCCGGTAGTTGAGCTCGGTGGAGAGACACGGGAATACCCGAGGATGGCGGGGATTTCATCGTTTGGAGCAGGAGGTGCCAATGCCCATGTCATCATTGAAGAGTACGTTCCGGAAGAGAAGGCGCCCATCCGTGTGACAGCTCACAACCCCGTTATTATTGTGTTGTCGGCCAAAAATGAGGAACGACTGAAACAGCAGGTCGAGAGATTACTGTCCGTGATCGGGAAAGGAGAGGTCACAGAAAGCAATCTGGCTGATGCAGCCTACACGCTCCAGGTAGGACGTGAAGCGATGGAAGAACGCCTGGCGGTAATTGCCGAATCGATGCCAGCACTGGTGGAAAAGCTGGAAGGATTTCTAGAAGGCCACGATGGGATATCCGAACTGTACCGAGGACAGGTCAAGCGAAATAAAGAGGCACTGTCCGCACTGATAGAAGATGAAGATATGGAAAAAACGATCGCTGCCTGGATCGGGAAACGGAAATATGCGAAGATTGTGGATCTTTGGGTGAAGGGACTGGCGATGAATTGGAGCATGCTTTATG
>NZ_JCAJRU010000395.1:0-2458 GCF_059447605.1 Paenibacillus sp. N119s
CATAAAGCATGCTCCAATTCATCGCCAGTCCCTTTACCCAAAGATCCACTATCTTCGCATATTTCCGTTTTCCGATCCAGGCAGCGATCGTTTTTTCCATATCTTCATCTTCTACCAGTGCGGTCAGCGCCTCTTTGTTTCGTTTGACCTGACCTTGATACAGCTCGGAGATTCCCTCCTGGCCTTCCAGGAATCCTTCCAGCTTTTCCACCAGCGCTGGCATCGATTCGGCAATTACCGCCAGGCGTTCTTCCATTGCTTCGCGACCCACCTGGAGCGTGTAGGCTGCATCAGCCAGATTGCTTTCTGTGACCTCTCCTTTTCTGATCACGGACAGCAATCTCTCGACCTGCTGTTTCAGCTGTTCCGCATTTTTGGCCGACAACACGACAATAACGGGGTTGTGAGCTGTCACACGGATGGACGCCTTCTCTTCCGGGACGTACTCCTCGATGATGACATGGGCATTGGCGCCTCCTGCTCCAAACGATGAAATCCCCGCCATCCTCGGGTATTCCCGTGTCTCTCCACCAAGCTCAACTACCGGTCGCTTCCATTCCTCCAGCTCCTGCTGGACGACGAACGGCGTCTGCTCAAAAGGAATGTTCGGATTCAGTTCCTGGGCGTGCAGGCTGGGAACCAGCGTCCGGTTTTTCATCTGCAGGACAATTTTCCCAATCCCTGCGATGCCCGCCGCTGCCTCCAAATGTCCGATGTTGGATTTCACAGAGCCCACGGCGCAAAATCCCTTATCCTCCGTATCTTTCCGGAAGGCCTGAGTCAGACCAGTCACTTCAATAGGATCTCCCAATTCTGTGCCAGTTCCGTGCGCTTCGATATAGCTGATGGTCCGGGCATGTACCCCGGCTCGTTCCAGTGCCGACCGGATCAGCTCCCCTTGAGCGGTCGGGTTGGGCACCGTATACCCGTTGGTCTTGCCCCCATGGTTGATGCTTGTTCCCCGGATGAGCGCATGGATCGGGTCTCCGTCTGCAATCGCCTTGGACAGCGGCTTCAATAGCATGGCCCCCACGCCTTCTCCCGGAACAAAGCCGTTGCCTCCCTTTCCAAAACTCTTACACTGCCCGTCTACGGACAGCATCTGGTTCGCGCAAAGTCCCACATAGCTTAGCGGATGCAGATACAGGTTGACTCCTCCTACCATGGCCAGCTCGCATTCTCCGCGGTACAGATGCTCACACGCTTCATGAATCGCGGTCAACGAGGACGAACACATCGTATCCACTGGCATGCTCGGCCCCTGCAAATTGAACAGGTACGATATCCGGTTGGCTACCGAGCTAAAGGATATTTGAGGGAATATTTTCGCCCCCATCTTCCATAATTCCGGCCCGTAAAGCTCGTAGCCCGTTTTGGTAATTCCCGCAAACACACCTACTCGGCTGTTATGCCGTACCGCAAGCTGTTCCCTGGTGTAGCTCGCGTCCTCCATCGCTTCCCAGCAAGCTTCAATGAACAGCCTTTCCTGAGGGTCCATACTGAGCGCTTCTCGCGGTGCAATATTAAAAAACAGGGGATCGAATTCCGCAAATCCTTCGACAAAACCGCCCCACTTGCTATAGCTTTTGCCATCAGCCACCGCTTCCTGTTTGTCAGACTGAAAGAATCCTTCCAGCGACCAGCGTTCTTGCGGAATTTCGCTGACACAATCCTTCCCTGCCTTGAGATTCTCCCAATATTCGTTCATGTCTCTCGAACCTGGATACTTACCTGCCATGCCAATGATGGCAATCGGTTCTCGTGTTTCCTCTACGCCTGGCTCCGCGTAGCTTCGAACAGGCTTCACATAGCTACGGCTGGACTTCGCTGTTGCCTCTTCCGCAATCATCTGTTCCGCAACTGGTGTTCTTTCTTTTTCAACGCGCCGAGCTATCGTATCCGTTTCCTCCACCAGTTCCCTATTCGGACTCATTCCGACCCACTGCATGCACTCTGGTGCATATTCTGCCACCAAATATTCCGCCAAGGCACGCAAGGTCTGGTACTCGTAAAACAGCGTCTTGGACAGCTCGCCAAAGGATTCTGCCAGCTTGGCATTGAGCTGGGTAATCATGATGGAATCGATGCCGTAGCGCTCTAGCGGTTCTTGGGCTTCAATGCTACCGACGCTCAGCCGAGTCACCTCTCCCAATAGCGCCTTGAGACGATATAAGGCTTTATCGTAAAGTAAGCCTGCATCTAGCTTCGACCCAGCTGCTTCTACCGCACGGATACCGGCCTGTGATACAGATTTCGTCAGATAGGCCTCGATTTTTTCAGGCTCTCCTTCTAGGACCATCACCTGCTCCCTGCTTGAGGACAGACATTGGTACAGCGCCTGAATGCCCGACTCGGTCTGTAGAGACGTAATGCCCATATTTTGTCTCATGAGCTTTTCCGTGTCCGCATCGATCCGCATCCCGCCCTCTTTCCATAGCGGCCAGCGGATGGATAGCGT
>NZ_JCAJRU010000396.1:0-2447 GCF_059447605.1 Paenibacillus sp. N119s
TTTTTATCGGGTATTTAAAAAGCATTTCGGCATGGCCCCTGGTGAAATGAGAAAGGAAGTTTAAAAAAATCCAATCCAATAAGCTAAGGGTGTCCAATGGCAGAAGCGACCTTCCACCCTATAATGAAAGCGTATACAAAATGGAATTTTCAACTTAGGGAGGTCATTTTGCATGAAAATGTGGAAAGGTGTATTGAGTACGATGCTGGTTGGCACGTTGTTGGCCGGATGTGGAGCGAATTCTTCAGGCAGTGACAGCAGTGATTCCGGTGGAGACGGCAAAACTGTAAATCTCAAAATGTTTATTGCTCAGCCCCGTTTGAAGGAGCACTACGATAAATACATTAATGCATTTATAGCCAAAGAGAAGCAAGATAAAAATATCGACGTTACCGTTCAACTGGAGATGCCGCCTGCGGACAATGCTGCGCAAATTTTGAAAACAAGACTCGCTTCCAACGATGCACCAGACGTATTCGCGTTGCATGCGGTGAATGAAATTCCTCCGTTTTATAAAGCGGGTTATTTGGAGGACTTGTCCGGCCAGCCGTTTGTCAGCAAATTAATGGACAGTGTGAAGCCTTCGGTGACGACGAAAGACGGCAAAGTCGTAGCGGTTCCTTTGGAAACAATTTCATGGGGCTATTTGTACAATAAAAAAATATTTAAGGATTTGGACTTGAAGCCGCCGGGAACGTTGACCGAAATGAAGGCTGTGGTCGAAAAGCTGAAAGCGAATCATGTGACACCATTCCTGTTGTCTTACAAGGAATCCTGGATTCCACAGCTGTTTGTGCCGCTCACAGCAGGTGCGATGATGAACACACAGAATAAGGATTTTATCGAACGGATGAATCAGGACAAAGGTTCTTTTTCCGAAATGAAGAGCATGTTCGATATTATTGATCTGGTGAACAGCAATGGTACAGACAAGGCGCTGGAAATCGGCGGGGATGATGGATCAGCAGCATTTGCTTCAGGTAAAGCGGCGATGTGGATTCAGGGACCGTGGTTTGCGGAAACGATTTTAAAATCTGATCCGAAGATGGATTTTGGGGTGGCACCATTGCCGATCAATGACGATCCGAATGCGACCTTGATCAATCTGTCCACTTCGACTTCGCTGGCCGTATCCTCTTCAAGCAAGAATAAGGAGGTTGCGCTCGACTTTGTTAACTATGTGTTGGACGACAAGGATTCCAGCGCATTCTATGAAGCATTGAAATTTAATCCCATCTCCAAAGTGCATACATTTAAAAGCTATCCTTGGGTTAATGACGCTACCGAATATGTGAAAGCAGGCAAGTCGTACCAAGATCCATCCATCCCGCAGGCGGTCAAGGACGAGGCAGGCAAATCGCTCCAATCCTATTATGCTGGCCAGCTCTCGCAGGATGACGTCATTAAGGCGCTGGATAAGGCATGGAAATCGTATAACAAAGTGAACAAGTAGACGGTAACCTACAGAATGACATCGGGAGGGAGAGACTCCATGCCTTTTAAAATCTACAAAAAATACGTCATGCTGCTGGCATTTACTGCCCCGGCACTGATCTTTTACGCCATCTTCCTGCTCATTCCAACGATCAGCGGCATGTACTACAGCTTTACAGACTGGAACGGATTGAATCCCAATTACAATTTTATCGGCTTGGGAAATTTTGTGGAATCTTTGAAGGAAGACCCCGACTTTCTTAACTCCCTGTGGTTTACACTTAAATACGTATTGGTTATGATCGTGCTGCAAAATGCGCTTGCGCTGGTACTGGCAGTGTTGATTGAGTCACGCACACGCAGCAAAGGATTTTTTCGGACGATCTTTTTTATGCCTAATATGATCAGTACCATTATTAGCGCATTTATGTGGACATTCGTTTTCTCCTCCGTGCTGCCGCAAATTGCTGAAAAGACGGCCATCGCCTTTTTAGGTCAATCCTGGCTGGGCGATCCGAAGGTATCTTTCTTTTCTATCATTATTGTCTCGCTCTGGAATGGTGTGGGATATATGATGATCATTTATCTGGCTGCACTTCAGGGTGTACCGCAGAGCCTGAAGGAGGCCGCTATTATTGACGGGGCGAATGCTTTTCAGACATTGCGAAGTGTGACGCTGCCCATGATTACCCACGCGATTACGATCTGTTTCTTCCTGACACTCAACGGTGCCTTCAAGGTGTATGAGGTCGTGTATGGACTGACTGGCGGAGGACCGGGACGCAGCACACAGGTGATTACGATGAACATTTATGAAGAGGCGTTCTCCAACAACTTCCGTTACGGCTATGCGAGCGCTAAATCCGTTATTTTGTTTGCCATTGTGCTCATCTTTACTCTGATCCAGCTGCGTGTCATGAAGAAGAGGGAGGTGGAGGCATGAGGCTGAAAAAGGCTAATTCCTTGCTGATCACGCTGTTGCTGTGCATGGGCGCAGTCGTGTCTTTCTTCCC
>NZ_JCAJRU010000397.1:0-2434 GCF_059447605.1 Paenibacillus sp. N119s
CCACAACAGAAGGCTTGCGCGAAGGTGAAGAGGTGAATGTACTTGTGCTTCAAGGTGGACAGGTGACGTGAAAACAAAAAGTCCATTTGTATGTCAAATCGTCGGCTTCAAAAATACAGGAAAAACAACCTTCCTCGGAGGTTTAATTCGTTATATACAGCAGTCAGGACTACGTGTAGCAGTGATCAAGCATGATGGACATGAATTTGAGATGGATCATGAGGGAACAGATACGTACAAGCACCGACAGGCAGGCGCCGAAGGCGTAGCGATTGTCTCGGCAGGGAGAACAGCCATTTTAGAGGAACATAGTCGGCCTGTGATCGGACTCATCCGACATTTTCAGGCCTATGACTGTGTGTTGCTGGAAGGCTTCAAGCAGGAAAATTACCCGAAGCTGATCATGGTGAGGGAACAATCAGATGCCCGACTTGTTCAGGAGCTGACAAATGTACAGGGAGTAGTCGTTTGGAAGAACCACATGGATTGGGCTCAGGGTTACTACTCAGATAAAAAAACGGTGCAAATATTTCCTGCCGATGCCAGCGACCCGGTAGGCCGCTGGCTACTGGAACAAATTCAGAGACACAGCGCAGGATTCCAGACAGAGCAGGGTTGAGAGAGCCATTAATCGGCTGAGTCAGTCCGAGTCTCTATCCGCCGTTCGATCGCCTGAGACATTGTTTTGTCAGTCAGGTGGGCATAGACTTCCGTTGTTTCTGTCGAAGCATGACCTAGCTGTTCTTTGGTTTTGTAAATATCATTTTGTAAATAATAGTCAGTAGCAAAGGAATGACGGAGCTTGTGAACGGTCAAATATGGCTTGCCAAACCGCTTGGCATACTTGATGATCATGGCTTGAATCGCTCTTTTAGTCATCCGTTTGCCCTCTGTACTGCCGTTCGGACGCGCGACAAAAAGAGCTTTTTCTTTTTTTGGAGCACGATAACGGGTATGTCTTAAGGATAAATAAAGTGCGAGATCATCTTTGGACTGCTCGCGGAAATAGACTGGCGTTTTAAAAGTTTCGTCGTTATTTCCTTTGCGGTACACATATAGTAATTTATTGTTGATATCGAGATCATCGATGTTCAAGTTGACGATTTCGGATACACGCAGTCCAGAATTCAGTATAAGACTTGCGATACAGGCATCCCGTTCCTTGTTTAATTCATAGGAGTACAGGGCTTGCTTGTTGTTAGCCAAATCTTGTCCGTAGCCTTCATAAATATAGCCGATAAATTCAAGCAGCTCATCCTCTTCCAGTATTTTGCCTTTGAGCTTAGCGGCTGTATCCTTGGGCTTATGTACACGTTTAATTTCGACTTTGGCCATAATATTGCGCTTGAGCAATGGATAAAAGTTTTCATCCTCAGCAATTTGACTCAAATAATGAAAGAGTGAACGCAAGGACGATAGCTTACGTGAAATGGTGATACGAGAATTGGAGCCTTCACTTTTAGTAGACAGGAACAAGCGAAAGCCTGTAATGCTATCCATATGAAGTGTCTCTAATTCTTCTAGCGTAACTTGGGCATTCGTGTCTCCAGCAGACAAGCCTTCCGAGCGAAGCCATGAAAAAAAAGCTTCGTAATCCCGCACATATTCCAGCAAAGTAGACGGGGAGAGGTCGGGAAGCTTGTAATCCATAAATTGCTGTACGTACCATGGCAGATCCGGCATCTTTTCATCCAGTTTGCGCCGGTCGATGATCTTTTGTATGTTCATAGGGTCCACCTCGTCCGGTCATAATATATGTATTTTAGCATATTTTGAACAGCACTGGATGGGAAGTCATGAAGTAAAGAATGAACTGAACCGCCAAGAGAGGTGAAAGCATGGGATTTAATATCAAATCAGAATTGAAGCTGTCCATAAAGAGTGTACCAGAGTCGCAGAAGGACATTATTGTGCAGCTCATGCAATTTTATTTATACGATTTTACAGACTATCTGCGAATTGATGTCACTGAGAAGGGAACATTTCCGGCTTATCCTGACCTGTATCAATACTGGACGAGTGGTGAACAAAAGCTTCCATTTCTGATCTGGAGACAGGATATTCCTGTGGGCTTTGCACTCGTTGACAGAATGTCTAGCAATCGAGAAGCTGACTATTACATGGCGGAGTTTTTTGTCCTTCGTCCTTACCGGCACAACGGTGTAGGCACCTGGGCGGCTCATGAGCTGTTTGGACGTTTTAACGGGCGGTGGAAGGTGACGCAGATGAGCACGAATAGACCAGCTCAATCCTTTTGGCGTAAGGTAATTGGAAGCTATACGAATGGTGATTATAGGGAGCAGACACATCCAGTACGAGGGAATGTAACTCAGTTTTTCAATACATGAAAAATTCGAAATAGTAAACAGCGAAGAAAAAGAGCCGAGGAGAGTTAAACTGTACCCTATGGAGTAGACACTTTAAAAAAGTCTCT
>NZ_JCAJRU010000398.1:0-2433 GCF_059447605.1 Paenibacillus sp. N119s
TTTTCCCCCTATAATGCATTGAGATCTGTTTTACACAAAAACGAATTTTTTTTGAATAATGTTGTTGTAAACTAATTTGTATTGATGTTAAATAATAAAAGAAAGCGCAATCATTTTACGAATTAGGATTTCATCATGCGAAGGGGGAAGGATATGCTGCTGCGAAGAAAAAGCATGGCTGTGATGCTTATGGTGGTGGTTTTGATGGCTGGACTGCTGCAAGGCTGTTCTTTCATGAACGATGAAAAAGATGGGCCGGGAACAGAACTTGTATTGTGGACATTCAATGAACTGCATGAGAAGTTTTTTCTGCAAATGGCTGACCAATGGAACCAACAGCACCCTGATGAATTGATTAATTTGAAAGCGAATACATTTCCTTATGACAACCACCACAGCAAGCTTTCGATTGCGTTGCAATCAGGGGTTGGAGCGCCGGATATCGCGGATATCGAGGTGAACAAGATTGGTAATTTCCTCAAAGGAATACCGCAATTGGTCCCGCTCAATCCGGTGATAGACCCTGAGCTCAAGAACATTGTGCCTTCCAGAGTGCAGATTTACGGCAAAGACGGTAAGTATTACGGCATTGACTTTCACGTTGGAGCCGAAGTGATGTATTACAACAAAGAGATCATGGATCAGGCGGGAGTAAACCCGGATTCCATCGTTACCTGGGCAGACTATGCTGCTGCTGGCAAGCAAGTGCTGGCAAAAACGGGCAAGCCGATGGCAACCTTGGAAACGAATGACCTGTGGAGCTACTGGCCGATGATCTCCCAGCAAAATTCGGACTTTCTGGATGAGAATGGCGAGTTGACGCTGGATAATGAAACCAATATTAAAACACTTGAGTTTCTCCAACAGATGATAAAAGACAAAATCGCTATTCCCGCACCAGGCGGCGGACATCATATGGAGGAATACTACGGGTTTATGAATAAGGGCGGGGCCGCTTCGGTGTGGATGCCGATGTGGTACATGGGACGTTTTACGGATTACATGCCTGACCTGAAAGGGAAGATCATCATTAGACCGATGCCGGCGTGGGAAAAAGGCGGCTATCGCTCAGCAGGTATGGGTGGAACCGGAACGGTAGTCACGAACCAATCCAAACACCAGGATTTGGCGATGCGTTTTCTAGCCTTCGCCAAGCTGTCCAAGCAAGGGAATGTGGAAATCTGGAAGCAGCTAGGTTTTGATCCCATCCGCAGTGAAGTGTGGACCATGCCGGAAGCGAAAGCCAAAAATAAATTTACGGATTATTTCGGAACGAATATCTTTGACACGCTGATCGAAGTCAAAGATGAGATCAATGCGGTGCATATTGGACCGAAAACGCCTGACATCGCCAGTGCTGTACGCAATAAAATACTTTATCGGACACTACAGAGTGGCGAAGATCCAGCTACGGTGCTGCATGAGCTGGCAGATGAACTGAGATAGACCCCAACAGGAAAGGGAGTGAGATTCATGGCAACGCCCGTTCATACGAACGCTAATGTAACGACAGGTCAGCCGCCACAACCTCAGCGTCCGACCAGAAGTCAATGGAGCCGATTTATTCATTCCAGTCGTACGGCACCGTATGTATTTGTCCTTCCATTTTTACTGTCCTTTGCACTGTTTTTTGCGTATCCGGTCATCTCGACGGTCATTATGAGCTTTCAGGAAGTCCTACCAGGGATCACAACTTACGTTGGCCTAGAAAATTATAAGGATTTAATGAATCCTACCTTTGGAAAAGCGATATTGAACAGCGTCCTGTATACGCTGCTCACACTGGTTGTGCTGATTCCTCTGCCACTGGTACTGGCGGTATTGCTGAATTCACCTAAAATGCCAGGCAGAGGGCTGTTTCGCTCCGTGATGTTTATACCCGCACTGACCTCAGTAGTGGTGGCAGGAACAATCTTCCGACTCATGTTCGGGGAATTGGATGGCTCGCTGATGAACTCCCTGTTAGGACTATTCGGCCTTGAGCCTTACAAATGGCTGATGAATGCGAACACCGGATTTTTAGCGTTGATCGTGCTGGCCCTGTGGAGATGGCTGGGTGTGAATATGCTGTACTACATGTCAGGGCTACAGAATATTCCTCCCGAGTTATATGAAGCAGCTCAGATTGATGGAGCCAGTCGCTTCGAATCATTTTGGCGGATTACGATTCCTATGCTGAAACCAGTGACGATTTACGTATTTACGATTAGTATTTATGCCGGGTTGTCCATGTTCACCGAGAGCTATATGCTGTGGAACGGAAATAACTCCCCGAACGATATTGGGTTAACGATTGTTGGCTATCTCTATCGTCAGGGTCTGGAACAGAACAGCATGGGCTTTGGAGCGGCGGTGGGCATTGTATTGCTCGTATTTACATTGGTACTGAACCTGATCCAGCTCAAATTTTTTGGCATGTTTCGGAAGGAGGAT